>JBHADS010000169.1:0-6932 GCA_041855185.1 Lautropia sp.
CCGGCCAGATACAGATTCGAGAAGGGGCAGGTGTAGAAGCGGCGCTCCGGCTCGACCAGCGTGACGCGCACACCGGGCGCAAAGCGGCGAAGATAGCGGGCAGCGGTGGCGCCACCGAAGCCGCCGCCGACCACGACGACCCGCGCCGGGGCACCGGCCGCACTGAGCAGCCCCGGCATCGCCCATGCCGCACCCCCCAGACCCAGACCGCTCAGCAGCGCACGCCGGGAGCGATACGTCCCCCCGACCGCTCCAGTTCCAGCTCCAGCATCCCATCGTTCTGCGCTGCCCACCGCGTCATCGGCTGCTGCAGACCCGGCCCCCGCCACACCAAGACTCCTTCCTGCCTTCATCGTGCCCCCTCCTTGGCCGTGCTGAACCAGCGCACCAGCGCCTCGATCTCGCGCTCGTCGTATCCCTGGATCAGCCGGGGCATGATGGTGGCGCCGGCATCCGCCCCACCCTGACGAAAAGCCTGCAGGCGGGCGCGCAAGCGTTCGGCCGGCATCCCCTCCAGCGGCAGGATCCCATCGCCCGGATGGCCGGCCGGACCATGACAGTTGGCACAGCCGGTTGCCAGCAGCTCGATTTCGGCCGCGCTGAGCACGGCAGATCCGGCGGGTACGGCCATCGAAGGGGACGAGGGCACAACCCCCTGTCCGGACGCCTTCGGGGACGAAGGGGCCAGCGACGCGGGCGCCTGGGTTTGCGACAGCGCCGGGCCGGACAGCACCAGCAGCGTACAGACGAGGCCGGTCCAGCGGGCCGGCCAGCGGAAGTTTGGAAATAGAGACACGCGCACCTGCCATTGACGGAAGAACCCACAAAGCCAACCCACCACCCGGGCGAGGCTGTTCTTCCTGCTTCGTATTCTACTCAGCCCGCCACGGCCTCCAGCACGGCCTCGCCATAGGTGGCGAGCTTGCGCGCGCCGACACCGGGCACGGCGGCCAGCGCATCCAGATCGGCCGGCTGCTGCAGCGCGATCTCGTGCAGCGTCGCATCATGGAAGATCACATAGGCCGGCACCCCGCTTTCCTTGGCCTGCTGGCTGCGCCAGGCACGCAGACGGGCGAAGCAGGCGGCACCGGCCGCGTCCAGATCCTGTTCCAGCGTCGAGGGCTGGCGACGACGGGCCCGCCTGTCGCGGGCGTTCTCGGAGGGCTGACGCAGTGCCACCCGCTGTTCGCCCTTCAGCACGGGGCGGCTGGCCTCGGTCAGCGAGACGGTCTGGAAGCGCTCGGCATCGATGTGCAGCAGGCCGGCGATCGACAGTTGCCGCACCACGGAACGCCATTGCGAGACGCTGAGATCGGCACCGATGCCGAACACCGGCAGATGCTCGTGCCCATAGCGCTGCACCTTCTCGTTGGCGACGCCACGCAGCACGTCGATCAGATGCTGTGCGCCGAACTGCAGGCCACTGGCCTTCTGGCAGCGGTAGATGCAGGACAGCAGTTTCTGCGCCAGCACGGTGCCGTCGATCGTGTCGGGAGGAGAGAGGCAGTTGTCGCAGTTGCCGCAGGGCTCTGCCTCCTCGCCGAAATAGGCCAGCAGCCGTACCCGTCGGCAATCGGTGGCCTCGCACAGCGCCAGCATCGAATCGAGCTTGGCATTGGCCAGGCGCTTGAACTCCTCCTGCGCTTCGGAGGCTTCGATGAAACGGCGCTGCTGCAACACGTCCGACAGCCCATAGGCCATCCAGGCTTCGGCCGGGCCACCATCGCGGCCGGCACGGCCGGTCTCCTGGTAATAGGCTTCGATCGAGCGCGGCAGATCCAGATGGGCGACGAAACGAACATCCGGCTTGTCGATGCCCATGCCGAAGGCGATGGTGGCAACGACGATCATGCCATCCTCGCGCTGGAAAGCCTCCTGCACCGCCGTCCGCTCGCCGGCCTCCAGCCCGGCATGGTAGGCGCGGGCCGGCAGCCCCTCGGCCTGCAGGAAGGCGGCGATCTGCTCGACCCGAGCCCGGGTGGCGCAATAGACGATGCCGGATTCACCGAGATGGCCATCATGGATGAAGCGCAGCAGCTGCTGGCGGGCATCACGCTTCTCGACGATCCGGTAGCGGATGTTCGGTCGGTCGAAGCTGGTGATGAAGACCCGCGCCTCCTGCAGTTCGAGCTGCTCGATCATCTCGCGCCGGGTCAGCTCGTCGGCAGTGGCCGTCAGGGCGATGCGCGGCACACCCGGAAAGCGCTGGGCCAGCCGCCCGAGATCGATGTACTCCGGCCGGAAATCATGGCCCCACTGGGACACGCAGTGCGCCTCGTCGATGGCGATCAGCCCGAGCCGGCTGCGATCGAGCAGTGACAGGCAGCGTTCGGTCAGCAGACGCTCGGGCGCGACATAGAGCAACTGCAGCTCGCCGGCCAGCAACTGGCGCTCGACCTCGGCGGCGGCCTCGGCGCTCAGCGAGGAATTCAGATAGGCAGCCGACACCCCCAGCTCGCGCAGCGCCGCCACCTGATCCTGCATCAGCGCAATCAGTGGCGAGACGACCACCCCCACCCCTGGGCGCAGTAACGCGGGAATCTGATAGCACAGCGATTTGCCCCCACCGGTGGGCATCAGCACCAGCGCATTGCCACCATCGACGACGTGGTCGATGATGTCCTGCTGCAGACCACGAAAGGCAGGATAGCCAAAGACGCGCTGCAGCACATCATCGGCGGTCATGTCGTGCAGGGAGATGGCTTCAGCAGGTTTCAACGGCTCGACAGGTTTGATCAGGGCATCGGCAATTCTATTCAAGGCGGATACAAAAGTTCGCATCGTTTGGCAAGCGTGGCCCTGTCACACGTCGGTTAATCCAACATTTCGACGAAGTAATAACTATGATGATGCTACGGTATTCGCAAATACCGTAGCATTCACCGTCTAGGATTCGTAGGCTCAAAATCGATCGCACGAACCAGAATCACAAGACCCCCGGCCCCGCCAGCCTTGCCCCGAGACAAGACATGACCCAGGACCAGCCATCGGAAATCAGCCTGTTCGTCGCCGAACACCCGACGACGGTAGTGGCCGAACTCTGGCGGCTGATGAACGAGGCGCCGGCCCAGGGCCGCTACGCCGATTTCGATCTGATTGCCGAAAATCTGCTGCGCGTGATCCTGTGCGACGAAGTGCCGGAACCCGTGCAGGCCGCGGCCCGCGATCTGTGCCAAGCCTATGCGGCGCAGGCGCTGCGCTGCGCCATGCCCAACGCTGTCATCCCGATCAAGCAGCTGCACTGAGCCGAGCGCTGCCTCCACAGCTTCTGGGCATCGGACCCAGACAAAGCCCGCCGCCCGCTCATTCCGCGCCAACCTGAGCGCCGCGGGTCTCCCTCTCTGCCGGGGTCGTGCCCTGCCGTACTCGGGCCAGCGCGAGGGATGGCGTGCCACCAGCACTTCCCGGCAGGGCTTCGGCAAAGCGCGCCTCGGCCGCCGTGATGCCCCCCTGATCGATCAGATCCGGGTCAGGATCAGGCCGAGCTGCTCCGGCGCCACCGGCGAAGTCTCGGACACGGACTCCGGCCAATCCCAGGCCGAGGCCGGGAAGACCTGCTTCAACTGGTCGATACTGCAATCGTAGGGCGGCCCGCGTCGCGGCTCGTCGGCATTGGCCTGCATCTCGGCCACCTCGGCCGTCAGGGCCGGGTTCAGCACCAGATAGAAGCGCCCCCCCGGTCGCAGCCAACTGTGCAGACGTGCGGCGTACTCGGACCAGCGTGACGGATGGAGCGCCACCAGGCACTGCTGATCGTAGATGGCATCGTAGGCCAGTACGGGACGGTAGTCGAACAGATCGGCCTGCAGGATTTCGGCCCGGACCACCCGGCCAGCCTGCGTCGAGGTCAACAGCGCACGCAGCAGGTCACGCGCCTGGGTGACGGCTGCCTGCGCATAGTCGAGACCCAGCACATCGAAGCCCCATTCGGCCAGCAGAACCACTTCGTGGCCGGCACCGCAGCCCGGCACCAGCACCCGCACCACGCGGGAATCATCATTACTGCCGGGACGGGCATCGCTGTCAGTGATCGGCGACAGCTTGCCGGTGCGTATCCAGTGATCCAGCAGGGGGTTGGGGCGCCCCTTGTCCCACAGGGTTCTGCCGGACTGATAGCAGTCCTCCCAGAACTGCATGTCGGGCCCGTGAAAAGCTTTCGGGGAAGAATTCGGGTTCATCAGCAAAGAACGGAAATGCCGCAGAGATCGATGCAAGCTGCAATGATAGCTGCGGCAATGCCGACACGGACAGGCGGCACACCGTGCAACGATGTGCCCCTGCGCGCGAAACAACGCTCAATGGCTGGTGCTGCGCGCGATGCTGACGGAAGTTTCGTTGACGATGGAGCCCACACCCGAGGAGCGATGGCCCGCCTGGGTATCCTCCTGCCAGAACCAGCGCCGGGGCGCGGCACCCAGCTCAACCGACAGGTAGGTCTGCAGGTTCAGCTTGCAAAAGAAATCCAAGGAGGTCAGCGACGAGAAAAACGGGGTGAAACGCCGGCTGACGGCATCCGGATCGTCGGTGCGGCGTGCTTCCGCCAGAGCGATCTGGATCGGTTCTCCTTCGCCGCGAATTTCGAGCAAGCGGCCTCCCAGATGCTCGATGACCTGAGCAATGAAAGGGAAGCGGGTCGGGTCATAGATCTCCAGCGGTGCACCGCGTTGGCCCAGACCCCAAACTCGGTATTCCGAATACCGTGCGCTTCGATCGATTTGTGGCATTCAAGCACTCCTGATCCCTGTGCCGGACGTGCAGATCGCCACCTGAGCAGCGTCAGCGTTTCCTCCGGCTGGTTGAGAGAATTGCAGCGCAACCGGATCCGGAGAAAAGCTTCCTGCCTGCCGCCAGAATCGACGCCGCAGTAGCAATTAACGCACTATCCAGGGGGTTCTGAGTACAAGGATTACAAACCGTATCTCACGCAACATTAGTATGCAATTGAGAGCGCACTGCGTTACTTGGAGAACGCCAAAAACAACGATCGTCCAGACCCCAGCGCTTCGTCATCGCTGTTTCTGCAACATAGTTTGCAAAAAACAACCAAAACTTCTCGGAAATGCAGCTTGAATGCCGCAGCGCATGCGCACCGCCCCGCATGGCTATGCACCATGCAGCCGCACGCCGGAACGCGCCATGTTGATACATTGAACGCGGAAAGGGCCGGCCTGAAACAACCGGAAACCAGCGGGCCGAGGATCAGCGCCGCCGGAAACGGTAGATCACCTGGGTCGAGCGCTTGACGGGGAAATAACGTACCCGCCGCCCTTCGGACAGAAAGACGCGCTCCAGAATGACGAGCCCCAGTCGCCGGGCCAGATCCTCGAAATCATGCGGGGTGGTCAGGTGCAGGTTCGGCGTGTTGAACCACTCGTAGGGCATCTCGCGGGTGACAGGCATCCGGCCCCGCAGGATCGACCAGACGTGAAACCAATGGCCGAAGTTGGGGAAGGAGACGATGCCCTCGCCGGCGACCTTGCTCATGTCGTCGAGCACCATCTCGGTGCGCTTGGTGGCCTGCAGCGCCATCGACAGCACAACCACGTCGAAATGTCCGCCGCGGAACATTTCCAGCCCGTCCTCGATGTTGCGCTGGACCACATCCACGCCCCGCCGCGCACAGGCCAGCACCTCGGCATCGTCGATCTCGACGCCATAGCCGTGACACTGCTTGCTGCGCTGCAGGTAAGCAAGCAGCGCGCCATCGCCACAGCCAAGGTCGAGCACATTGGAGCCGGGCCGAATCCAGTCGGCAATGATGGCCAGATCGGCCCGCAATTCCTGGGTATCAGCAGACATCAGACGTTCACCACCGAAGCATGGATACGATCGAAATAACTGCGCACCAGCTCGTGATAGCGCGGATCATCGAGCAGGAAGGCATCATGACCATGAGGCGCATCGATCTCGGCATAGGTGACAGGGGTGCGATTGGCCAGCAGCGCCTTGACGATCTCATGGCTGCGCGAGGGCGAAAAGCGCCAGTCGGTGGTGAAGGACACCACCAGGTACGAGCAGGTGGCCGGCGCCAGCGCCTTGGCCAGATCCCCGCCATGCGCCCGGGCAGGATCGAAGTAATCGAGCGCCCGGGTGATCAGCAGATAGGTGTTGGCATCGAAATAGCGCGAGAACTTCTCGCCCTGGTAGCGCAGATAGCTCTCGATCTCGAATTCGACATCGAAGGAGAAACCATAGTTGCCGTGCTTGAGCAGACGGCCGAATTTCTCGGCCATCGTGTCGTCCGACTGGTAGGTGATGTGGCCGATCATCCGTGCCACCTGCAAGCCCCGGCCCGGCACCGTATTGAAATCGTAGAAACGCCCGTCGTGGAAATCGGGGTCGGTGATGATCGCCCGGCGCGCCACTTCATTGAAGGCGATGTTCTGCGCCGACAGCCGAGGCGCAGTGGCGATGGCCGCACAATAAGCCAGCCGCTCGGGATAGAGATAGCTCCAGGCCAGCGCCTGCATGCCACCCAGCGAGCCGCCCATGACGGCAGCAAAGCGCTCGATGCCGAGCACATCGGCCAGCCGCGCCTGCGCGTGCACCCAATCCTCCACCGTCACCACCGGGAAGCTCGGCCCATAGGGACGGCCGGTGGCCGGATCGATCGACATCGGCCCGGTGGACCCGAAACAACTGCCCAGATTGTTGACCCCGATCACGAAGAACCGATCGGTATCGACCGGCCGGCCCGGCCCCACCATGTTCGACCACCAGCCGTGATCGCTGGTGGTGCCCGCCGTCAGGCCCGCCACATGATGCGAGGCATTCAGGGCGTGGCAGATCAGCACCGCGTTGCTGCGCGCTTCGTTCAGCGTGCCATAGGTTTCGTAGACCAGCTCGTAAGGGCCGAACTGCCCACCGCTGGTGAGCGGCAACGGTGTTTCAAAACGATGTCTGGCGGGTGTCACCAGCAGACTCATGCAAGA
>JBHADS010000170.1:0-2912 GCA_041855185.1 Lautropia sp.
CCGCGCGGGCGGATCTATCTGATGAAGCAGGTGCTGGAGGGCAAGCCGGCCACGATGGCCACGCTGACGCATCTGGATCGTTGCCTGACCTGCCGAAACTGTGAATCCACCTGCCCGTCGGGCGTCAAGTATTCCCATCTGCTCGACATCGGCCGCAAGGTGGTCGAGGAATCGGTCGAGCGGCCACTGGCGCAGCGGCTCAAGCGCAATGCGCTGGTCTGGCTGATCGATCAGCGCCCGCTGTTCAACGGGCTGATGAAGGCCGCTCGTCAGGTGCGGCCGCTGCTGCCGGATGCGATCAAGGCCAAGGTGCCGGTGACGCGCGAGGTGGGCGAGTGGCCCCGGCGACAGCATGCCGAGAAGGTGCTGATGCTGAACGGCTGCGTGCAGGGCGCGATGCTGCCGGGGGTGGACCGGGCGACCGCCCGTGTGCTCGACCGGCTGGGCGTCGAGGCGATCATCGATCCGGCCTCGGGCTGCTGTGGTTCGCTCAAGTTCCACGTCAACGAGCAGGAGGCCGCGCTGAACGAGGCCCGGCGCAACATCGATGTCTGGTGGCCCTATATCGAGAACGGGGTCGAGGCCATTCTGATGAACGCCTCGGGCTGCGGCGCGATGGTCAAGGAGTATGGCCATCTGCTGCGCAATGATCCGGCCTATGCCGAGCGTGCGGCCAAGGTCTCGTCGATCACCCTCGATGCGATCGAGTGGCTGACGAAACGGCTGGGCGAGCGCAAGCCCGAGGCGCCGCTGCGTCCGCAGAAGCTGGTGTTCCACCCGCCGTGCTCGCTGCAACATGCGCAGAAGATCCGCGGCGAGGTCGAGAAGCTGCTGACGACCTGGGGGGCCGAGCTGCTGCCCTTCAGCGAATCGCATCTGTGCTGCGGCTCGGGCGGTGTCAATTCGGTGCTGGAGCCTACCATCGCCAAGCAGCTGCGTGATCGCAAGCTCGGCCATCTGGAAGCCGGCAAGCCGGAGGTGATCCTGTCGGCCAACGTCGGCTGCATCGCCCATCTGGCCGGTGGTACCGACACCCCGGTGATGCACTGGATCGAGTGGATCGAGACCCGGCTGGCAGCTGCCTGAAGCGGGCCGCCTGAGCGGAACAGGCTGCAGGCGGGGCCAGCAAGCTCAGGTCAGCGAGGTCAGGCAGCCAAGGTCTGGCGGCTGAGATCTGGTGGGCAGGACGGGGCTCGGGGGCAAGACGGGCCAGGCGAGGCACGCCTGGCAGTGCCCGGAAGATCGATCGGGCAGGGCCAGGCCAGCCTGGACGAGTGCCACGCGGCGGGGCGTCTGCCTCCGTCCGTGGCCCGGCTGCAGCCCCGCCCTCCATCAGTACAGCGATCAATACAGCGGCATTGGCTTGCGATCGTTCAGGTAGATCAGACCCTTGATCATCCGGTACAGATACCAGATGCCCGGAATGAACCACAGGAAGCTCAGCAGCATGGCGCTCAGCAGGATGGGAATGCTCAGCACCGCTGCCCAGAACAGCGTCCACCAGCAGGTGCGGATCATCCAGGTGAAGTGGCTTTCATAGAGGCTGCCGCGTGCCGAGGGGCGCTGGATGTAGTTGATGATCAGCGCCACCACCGAGAGCGTGCCCATCGACAGCAGCATACCGGCGATGTGCAGGCAGTAGTCGAGCAGGGCGGTACGCCGGTGGTTGGCCTCGCGTTCGGATTCGACGGGGGTGATGTCTTCGTAGTAGGGGGGGCGCATGGGCAACGGCTCTCCGAGGTCGGCAGGTCAGTACAGGTGGGCCAGCGCGGCTGCCACCCCGCTGGACGCAACTGATCGCAGGCAAACGATCCGCTGTGCAGGCTGGCTACGTCGCGCGCCCGGCCGTGCATTCCTGCAGATGGGTGTGGGGTGCGCGGATTCAAGACGGCGATAACGATGCTTTACATCCGTACCGCCGGCTGTCCGCTCACCGCAACCCGGAGCGCACGGCTGGATGGGGCCGTGCCCGGAGAGGGTTCAGTGCACGTCACTGTTGCGCAGCGCTTCGCTGAGCTGGTCGATCAGGACCGACCAGGGGGGCTCGTCGAGCTGTTTCTGTTCACGCAGGAATTGCGCCTGTGCCGGCGTCCAGAAACCCGCGTCCGCCAGGAAAATATTGCCGGGAATGGGCCGATGCTCCTTCAGGAAAGTCGCGATCTGAGCGGGGGAGCTGGGAAGTCCGAGCTGATTGAACAAATCGGTGAAGCTGGCACATTGCTCGATGTATTCGGGACTGTGGGCTGGCATAAAAAGCTCCTGTCGAAAAATGTAGGCAAGGGCAAGTCAGTCCGGCCGGGTACTGAGCTGAAATCAGTTTGCCTGATTTTTCAATTGCTTGTTGACATAGCCTTGACACCGAATCGGGCAGTGGTTTTAAAACGTCACCCTTATTTCTTGTGTTTATGTGCCCTGCAAAAAATGCCCGAAAAAATGGATTTCCGGCGCGGATTCATTCAGAAAAGGAAACTCCATAAATCCGCAAATCCCGATTGAGATTGCAGGGCTTTGAATGGCGGGCTTGCGCTTGGGGGCACGTGTTTTTGTATATCTGTGCACCGCAGTTTTTCTGGCCTATGTCAGGCGTCCGGCTTCAGGTGCTTGCGCACCGGAGCGCTGCCGTATACGTCCTGCTGCCTGATTGCTGCGGCACACACGCTGCCGGCAGCCGTGCAGCCTGATTGAGGCGGCAGGAGCCCTGCTGTCAGTTCTGTGCCGCTGCAGAGAGGGCTGTCAAACCGCCGGAATAAGGGCGGATGAACTGTTTACTGGCTCATCGAGGCGTACAGCGTCTGCACGCCGGTGGCGACGAACTGCACGCCGACGCAGATCAGCAGAAAGCCGCTGAGACGGGTGACGACCTCGATGCCGGTGCTGCCCAGCCGGGTGATGACGGAGCGGGCGCTGCGCAG
>JBHADS010000171.1:0-3455 GCA_041855185.1 Lautropia sp.
AGTGCCTGCAACTGTCGATCGTAGGCGCTGGCGCGCTGGGTGAAGCCCTCGCAGTCGGCCGGCACGGCCTTGCACAAGGCATCGCGGATATTGGCGACGTAGTGGCGGGCATTGGCTACGTCCTGCCAGGCATGAGGGTCGAGCGCGCCGTGGTCGTGATCATCATGGGCATGATCGCCGGCGCTGTGGGCGTCCTTGTCGGCCGTGGCATGGTCATGATCATGGTCGTGCTCGTGCTCGTGCTCGTGCTCGTCATGCGCATGATCGTCGGCCTTGGCCGGTTTCGCGCGCTGCGGCTTGTCTGCGTCGTCGTGCTCGTCATGATGATGGCCGTGGTCATGTCCATCGTCGTGATGCGCGTGCGGCTCGCCCTTCAGCGGGGGCACGCCCTGCGCGGCCTCCACCACCGGGCCGCGATAGCCGCTGGATTTCAGCAGGCGCGGCATCCAGCCCTCGAAGCCCAGGCCATTGGCAACCACCAGTCGGGCTGCCGCGAGCTGGCGCACCTGCGCCGGCCCCGGCTGAAAGACATGGGTGTCGCTGCCCGGTGCCACCAGGGTGCTGACGGCCACCCGATCACCACCCACCTGCTGCACCAGATCGGCCAGGATGCTGAAGCTGGCAACGACCGGCAGCGGGGCGGATGCGCCGGCCTGCCCGTTCTGGCTGTCGGCCGAGGCGGCCACGGCGCTGCCGCTGCTCAGTGCCCAGGCGCCGGCCACGGCCAGTGTCAGGCGACCCAGTCGGCCCAGGCGGCGGGCACGAACAGTTGACGGAGCGCGCGACGACAAGGCCGAGCCCGCCGCTGCCGAGGAACCGGGCCGCCACGCAGCCCATGCGCGCGGCGTGGACGAGGTGGACGATGCGTCCTGATCGTCGATGTGCGGGGTATGCGCTTCCGGCAGGGAGGCGGTGCGGGCCGATGGCGCCCGGCTGGCGGCGGCAACGTGTCGGGTGGCGGCAGGTCGATTGGCAGCGATCATGTCTCGTAATGTCTCCTGGATCGGGCCTTGCGCCTGATCAGGCCCGCCGGTGCCAGCAGCAGCGACAGGCAATAGACCAGGCCCAGCACCAGCACGATGGTCGGGCCGGTGGGCCATTCAAAGTAGAAGGACAGCAGCAGGCCCAGTGCGCCGCAGACGAAGGCCAGGCTCACGGCCAGTGCCAGCAGCCGGTTGACGGTCTGCGCCCAGAAGCGGGCCGAGGCCGCCGGCAGGATCATCAGTCCGATCGCCATCAGCGTGCCGAGCGCATGAAAACCCGCCACCAGATTGATGACCAGCAGACCCATGAAACCGAAATGGGCGATGCCCCCCCAGCGGCTGCGCCGGGGCAGCAGGTTGGCATCCACGCATTCAAAGATGAGCGGCCGGTACAGCACCGCCATGCCCAGCAGGCTGATGCTGGCGATGCCGCCCAGCAGCAGCAGGGTATCGTCATCCAGCGCCAGCACCGAGCCAAAGAGCACGTGCAGCAGATCGACGTTGTTGCCCTGGGTGGAGACGATCACCACCCCGAGGGCCAACGACATCAGATAGAAAGCGGCCAGGCTGCTATCCTCGGACTGGCGGCCCCGGCGCGCCACCAGCGTGGAGGCCAGCGCAACGACCAGACCGCTGAGGATGCCGCCGATGGTCATGGCCGGCAGCGACAGCCCCGCCACCAGATAGCCGATGGCGGCTCCGGGCAGGATGGCATGGGACATCGCATCCCCGGTCAGGCTCATCCGGCGCAGCATCAGAAAGGCGCCCACCGGCGCCGCCCCCAGGGCCAGCGCCAGACAGCCCGCCAGCGCCCGGCGCATGAAACCGAACTCGATGAAGGGGCCCACGAGCAGATTCAGCCACTCAGACACGGCCCTGCTCCCCATCCGTCGGCAGCCGCCGATCCAAGCCCCGGCCATGTCCGGCATGGGCGTTTGCGGCAGCGCGCTCGTCCGCTGCCGGCGGCATGGACGCCGCCCCTGCGTGCGGGCCGGCAGCCTGCCCGGCGCCCGGGCCCGCGTCGACATTCACCTCGCACCAGCGATTGCTCGGCCGGCGGGCATGGGTGGCCCGTTCGACGGCCCGCTGCCAGTTCTCCGGCGTCAGCACCTCGGCGGTCGGCCCCACGGCGATCATCTCGCGCGCCAGCAGCAGGGTCTGCGGGAACCAGCGCCGGACGATGTCCTGCTCGTGCAGGGC
The DNA here is from genome assembly GCA_041855185.1 of Lautropia sp. GTDB lineage: Bacteria > Pseudomonadota > Gammaproteobacteria > Burkholderiales > Burkholderiaceae_E > Lautropia. The sequence goes on from JBHADS010000171.1 coordinate 2,184, forward strand.
GGCGATGATGGTGGTGCCCTGCCGATGCCAGTGGCTCAGCAGCTGCAGCAGTGCCTCGATGGTGGTCACGTCGATGCCGACGAAGGGCTCGTCGAGCATCACGATCCGGGCATCCTGCAGCATCAGCTGGGCAAAGCGCACCCGCTGGAACTCGCCGCCGGACAGCGCACCGATCACCCGCCGGGCATAGCCCTCCAGTCCCACCACCTCCAGCGCTTCAGCGATCAGGCGTCGCTCGGCGCGGCCCAGATGGCCCAGCGCACCGCAGCGATGCCAGAGCCCCGAAGCCACCATGTCCTGCACGGTGATCGGAAACTGGCGATCGGTCTGGTTGATCTGCGGCAGGTAGGCGATGCGGCATTCCCGTTCATCCGGCAACTGCAACTGCCCTTCGAGCGCCAGGCTTTCGCCCGTCAGCAATTTGAGAAAGGTGCTCTTGCCCGCCCCGTTCGGACCGACGACGGCAAGCATGTCGCCGGCCGCGATCCGCAGATTCAGATGGTGGACGGCGGGGTGACGGTCATAGCCCACCGTCACGTTGTCGAGCCGGATCAGCGTCTGCGGTGGCATCATTGCAGTGCCCAGACGATGACGAGCCAGACCAGGCCCACCAGCGCCAGCGCCAGCAGCAGCCGAGCGCCGATTCCCCACCAGATTGCGGACAGGCGGGTCAGAGTGTCATCAGTCTGAACAGGCTTGGATGTCATCGCTTAATGCTAGTGAATTATCATTAGCGAAGCAATTCCGACCGGAGAACTTGAGATGAGGAAACCCTCTGTCACACCTCTGTCTGTCTCTGCCTCCAGCGTGTGTGCCGCGCCCGGTCGTCAGCGCGAACGGCCACGACACGCCTGCCGGACGCTGCTGAGCGCTGCACTGCTGGCCATCAGCGCCTCGGCCTATGCGCACGGGACGCATGGGGCACACGGCGTTCACCAACATGGTCTGGCGTCGCTGGAAATCAGCCAGCAGGATCAGACCGTCGTCATTCAGTTTCGCTCGCCGCTCGACAGCCTGATCGGCTTCGAGGGCAAACCGGCCAACGACGAGCAGCGCTCGACCGCCAAGCAGCTGCTGCATGATCTGCAAAGTGACAGTGACCAGATCTTCAAGCTGCCGGCCGCCGCACAGTGCACGATGAGCCACCCGCCGAAGATTCTGGCCCACACGCTGACGGCAGCGCCTTCCTCTGGGGCTGGAACTGGGACTGGGGGTGGTGCCGGGTCCGACGCCAAGGCCGGCGATGACCATGACCATGACCATGACCATGAC
>JBHADS010000172.1:0-8771 GCA_041855185.1 Lautropia sp.
GCCCTACAACGAGCGGGTCAGCATCCCGATCGAGCACTGGCGCGAGATCGGCCGCAATCTGCGCGAGCACTTCGGTGGCTGGCATGTGTTCCTGCTGACCAGCGACCGGGGGCTGCCCGGCCAGCTCGGGCTGCGCGAGAAACACAAGACCCCGCTGTTCAACGGGGCACTGGAGTGCCGGCTGTTCGACTTCGAGATGCGGCAGCGCGGCTGAGGACAGCGCCAGACAGCGGGCCCGCCCTGGCGCGGGCAATGACCCGCTCCACCGAAGCGCCCGTCCTGTCAGGCCCGAGCCCGGTCACACCGAAGCGCCCGCCCTGTCAGGGCCGAGCGCGGTCAGCCCGGGTCAACGCGGAAGCATCAGCCGCCACGGCTTGGACGCCGAAGGCGGCTGTGGCCTGCCACCCGGGGTTCCGGGGTTCCGGGCTTCAGGGTTCAGGGGCAATGCGGCCGGTTCTTGCGCAGCGCTTCGGGCGAGATGCCGCTGCCATCGTGGGTCTGCGTGGAGAGCGTGGTGAACACGATCGTCTTCCACTCCCGGCCCACCGCACGCGGGGCACTGGTGCCCAGACCCGGCATCAGCGGTCCCTCGCCCAGACGCTCCTTCCAGTCCTTTGGATAGAAATCGGCACCGGCCTCGACCAGCAGCATCGTGCCGTTCTTGGAGCGGACCCGGACAGCCACCGAGATCGCCTGCAGATCCTTCAGCTTCGGCAGCTCGACGAAACTGAACCAGCCGTGCGCAAAATTGCCCGGTTTCAGATCGACGATCTGGCCCGTCGAAGCCTGGGGTTTGCCGGCCCCCGTGGAGCCTTTCTCGTAGACGCCACCGGAAGCCGTCATGTTGGCGCCCATCGGCACCCAGCGCTGCTGCGCCTTGGAGTAATACTGCACCGACATCTCGCCGATCTCGGCCTGCGCCGGTTCCTTCTCGTCGTCGAAGGTGCCCACCACATACCAGGGCATCAGATAGGTCCACTTCTCCTCCGGCACATCGCGCAGCCACTTGAACTGCTCCTGCACCCAGCCGGGCTGATTCTTGTAGAAAGGCAGGGCCGAGCTGGCCCAGGCGGCATGGGACCAGGTCCATTCCGGATTCACGCCGCTGATGTAGCCATCGCTGCGGGACTGGAATTCCAGCAGATCCTCGGCCGAAATGCACAGCGCCTCGTGCGGTTTGAGCGGATCGGTCGGCGGCACCGGGTCACGGGCGGCCGGTGAATCCTCGGGCACGCGAATGCCCTTCTTCTGCAGCTCCGACGCAGCCGCGACGCTCTGGGCATCCGCAGCCACCTTCTGCATCCCATCCGGGCGCTGCGCCGCGCCGGCGGCGGCCTGGGGGGCTGCCGGCTTGCCCGCGCCCTCTTCCGTTTGACCGAACATCAGCGCCGCAGCCAGCACACCGACCGAGGCTACCCCCGCGACGATGGCAATCAGACGAAAGGTGCCTTCCTGAGCGGCTGCCTTCTTGAGTTTCATGGTTTTTCTTTCCTTAGACCTGGAGCGTGCTGTCCTGGAGCGGGCTGAGCAAACTGTTCATTGTGCCCCAAAACCTGCCGGGCGTTGTGCGCTGGATCACGTCGCCGCCCCGCTCGGGCCAGCCCCCTCAGTTCACCCCGACATAATGCACATGGGCCTCGAAAGCCTGCAGCATCCGTGCGACCGAGGGATCGGCCTTCAGGCGCGCATCGAGCTGCGCCTGCACCGCCCGCAGCTCGGCCACATAGGCATCCACCACAGCGGCATCGGCCGTGCGGGCCGGAAACAGCAGGCCCAGCACCTTCCGCGCCAGCGCGGCCAGCGCACCACCCCGATCCGCCACCCGTTGCAGCAGGTGCACCAGCCACTTCGGATTCGGGTTGCTCTCGCCCGCCATCGCCAGCACCGTCCGGCCCGCGCTCTGCGCCACCATCCGGCCCAGATGCAGCGCGCCGCCCGGCACATCGTCATCCGTCCGGTGCGCCAGGAAATCCTCGAAATACTCCTTGAACAGCACGAAGTTGTTGATCGCCAGATAGAGCGGCAGCAGCGCACAGCCAAAGCGCTGGCGCCAGCGTTCCACCTCGGGCTGCCCCTGCAGCACCCAGCCGGTGCGCAACTGGTGCAGCAGCTTCAGATCGCTGTCCTCCAGCACCGGCAGCCCGGCCCCGGCCGACTGCCCGGTGCGGCTGAAGGCAATCAACTGATCCACCGATTCGCCCAGCGCCTGCATCCGGTCCATCGACAGCAGATCCAGACACAGCTCGATGCCATTCACATAGCGCTTCAGACTGCAGCGATTGTGATCGGCCCCCCGCGAGTACGACCACTGCTCGTCGTCCAGCGCAAGCGGCAGGCGCTTTTCCGACAAGAGCAGCAGATCCACATCCGACGCAGCCGAGCCCAGCCCGACCGTGATCGAACCGGTCAGCAGCAGCCCCACCGGCTGCTCGGCCAGCGCCTCGGCCCGAATCGGCGACAGCACCTCCTGCATCGAAATCCCGGCGGCTTCCAGACGCGCCACAAACGCATCGGGCGAGCTTGCCCGGTAAAGATCATGCTGCTGCTTGACAGATCGATCGCTCATGCCAATCCCTGTTGTATTTGATCAACAAGTCATTGTGCCGCAGAGCGTCGGGTGCTAACGTAGAGGGATGTAAAAGACTGGGGGTTTTGCGGAGAGGCCGTTACCAATCGGGAAAGCGTGCATCACGCTTCGCTCCAATCCTGCACGGCCAGATCCCCGATACGCCGAAATGCGCCGTCGTTCGTCACCAGAATGGCGCCGAGGCTGTCGGCATGGGCAGCGATCATCATGTCCATGGCGGCAAGCATTTTTCCGGCGCTCAGGAGCCGCTGCTTGAAGGCGCCGTAATGCTGGGATACCTGCCGATCAAAGGCCAGCACCTCAACCCGCAGCAGAAACTCGTGCACCGCGAGATGCAAGCGGCGAGCATCCGGCTTGCGAGCCAGGCCGTAAGCGATCTCGGCGTGCGTGATGGAAGAAATGCACAGCGCAGCCATCGGCACGGCCACCAATCGGGTCATCACGACTGGATGCTGCTTCAGCACCAGACTGACCATGTTGGTGTCGAGCATGTAGCGCGTCATTCCACCCAATCCTGAAAGGGGTCGCGGTCCTGCACACTGCGGTCGCGCTCGATATCGAGCCCCTCTCCCTCCAGCGCATTGGCGGCCTCGATGAAACTCCGCCAATCGGGAGGACGCTTGGACAGGATCACATCGCCCGTCACTTCATCCCGCCGGATGTAGACCTGATCCCCCTCGTCAAACCGAAAGGCTGCAGGCAAACGTACCGCCTGGCTTCGACCGTTGATGAACAACTTGGCTGTTTGCATGGCAGCGTCTCCAGAACCGGGGGCAGCTCACACTATAAGATCCCGATGGATATATATCAAGATATATCCCAGCCCGTTCCGGCGGCAGCTCGGAGACGCCAGACGCCTGGCGCCCCCGGCTCAGACGATCCCCAGCTTGCTGGCCGCCGATGTCTGTTCGGGGCCCTTGCGCTTGCCGTTGAGCTTGATGTTCAGGCGCAGATCGTTGACGGAATCGGCGTTGCGCAGCGCGTTCTCGTAGCTGATCAGCCCGTCTTCGTAGAGGTCGAACAGGTGCTGGTCGAAGGTCTGCATGCCCAGCTCGCGCGACTTCTTCATGATCTCCTTGATCTCGCTGACGCTGCCCTTGAAGATCAGATCGGAGATCAGCGGCGAGTTGATCATCACCTCGACGGCGGCGATCCGGCCGCCGCGCGATTCGCAGGGCACGAGCCGCTGCGAGACCACCGCCTTCAGGTTCAGCGACAGATCCATCAGCAGTTGCTGGCGGCGCTCTTCGGGGAAGAAGTTGATGATCCGGTCCAGCGCCTGGTTGGCGCTGTTGGCGTGCAGGGTGCCCATGCACAGGTGGCCGGTCTCGGCAAAGGCGACGGCATGTTCCATCGTCTCGCGGTCGCGGATCTCGCCGAGCATGATCACATCCGGCGCCTGCCGCAGCGTGTTCTTCAGCGCGATGTGCCAGTCGAGGGTATCGACGCCGACCTCGCGGTGGGTGACGATGCAGTTGCGGTGCAGGTGCACGAATTCGACCGGGTCCTCGATGGTGACGATGTGACCGTGGCTGTGTTCGTTGCGGTGGCCGATCATCGCCGCCAGCGAGCTGGATTTACCCGAGCCGGTGGCGCCCACCATCAGGATCAGTCCGCGCTGGGTCATCGCCAGCTCCTTCATCACCGGCGGCAGGCTCAGCCCCTCGAAGGTGGGGATCTCGCTCTTGATCACCCGCAGCACCATGCCGGTGCGGCCCATCTGGGTGAAGGCGTTGACCCGGAAGCGACCGATGCCGCCAGGGCTGATGGCGAAGTTGATTTCCTTCTGCGCCTCAAATTCAGCCGCCTGACGATCATTCATCAGCGCCCGCGCCAGCTCGATGGTGTGCTGCATGGTCAGCGGCTTGTCCGACACCGGCACCAGGCGGCCATTGATCTTGAAGGCCGGCGGAAAATCTGCCGTCAGGAACAGGTCCGAGCCATCCTTGGCCACCATCAGGCGCAGCAGATCGTAGAGAAAGGCCGATGCCTGCTCGCGTTCCTGCATCAGCGTTTTCTGGGCACCCGGCTGGCGGGCGGCAGCGGCAGCGGCGGCCGTTGCAGCGGTGGGCGTGGCGTTGGGAGCGGTTTTCATCGGACGTTCTCGATCATCAGGCCGGGAAGTTCTCTTTGACGGTGGCGGCGGCGCGCGCTTCTGCCGTCGAGATCACGTTCTTGCGCACCAGATCCATCAGGCACTGGTCGAGGGTCTGCATCCCCACCGAGGCGCCGGTCTGGATCGCCGCGTTCATCTGCGAGACCTTGGCTTCGCGGATCAGGTTGCGGATGGCGGGCGTGCCGATCATGATTTCGTGCGCCGCCACCCGGCCGCTGCCGTCCTTGGTCTTGAGCAGCGACTGCGAGATGACGGCCTTCAGCGATTCCGACAGCATCGCCCGCACCATGTCCTTCTCGGCGGCGGGGAACACGTCGACGATACGGTCGATGGTCTTGGCGGCCGACGAGGTGTGCAGCGTGCCGAAGACCAGGTGGCCGGTTTCGGCCGCGGTCAGCGCGAGGCGGATGGTTTCGAGGTCACGCAGCTCGCCCACCAGGATGATGTCCGGGTCTTCACGCAGCGCGCTCTTCAGCGCGTTGTTGAAGGACTGGGTGTGCGGGCCGACCTCGCGCTGGTTGATCAGACAGCGCTTGGATTCATGGACGAATTCGATCGGGTCTTCGACCGTCAGGATGTGGCCGTAGACGTTCTCGTTGATGTGGTTGATCATCGCCGCCAGCGTGGTCGATTTACCCGAGCCGGTGGGGCCGGTGACGAGCACGATGCCACGCGGCTGCATGGCGATGTCGACGAAGGATTTGGGGCAGTTCAGCTGCTCCAGCGTAAGGATCTTGGACGGAATGGTCCGCATCACCGCGCCGGCGCCGCGTTCGTGCACGAAGGCGTTCACCCGGAAACGGGCCAGACCCGGAATCGAGAAGGAGAAGTCGCACTCCAGCCGCTCTTCGTATTCCTTGCGCTGGGAGTCGTTCATGATGTCGTAGATCAGGCCGTGGACAGCCTCGTGATCCATCGCCGGCAGGTTGATCCGACGCACATCACCGTGGACGCGGATCATCGGCGGCATCCCCGCCGACAGGTGCAGGTCGGAAGCCTTGTTCTTGACGGTGAATGCCAACAGCTCGGTAATATCCATGCGATCGCTTCCCAGCAGGCCGGCCCGGAGGAGTCCGATCACACCGCCGCCGGGGTTGCGGCAGGCATCGTGCGCTGGCCTACAATGTGTTTTGAAGAGGGGGGAACCCGTTTCGACGAACGACGAGGACAAGGCCCATGTCGTCCGCTCGGGTTCCAATCGCCCCAATCCTAGAAGGCAATCTGCCGCTTCCCTTGTCCCGGCAGGCGAACTTGCAGCAACAGGCGATGAACGGCATTCACACGTTGGCGGTGGCTTATGAACAGGTTCTGGATCGCATCCGGCAGGTGTGCCACGACAGCGGCCGTGACCCGGCCTCGGTGGCGCTGCTGGCGGTGAGCAAGACGCGCACGGCCGAGGAAGTGGCGGCGCTGGCAGCCCTCGGCCAGCGCGACATGGGCGAGAACTATCTGCAGGAGGCGCTCGACAAGCAGGCGGCGCTGAGCGACGCTGCACTGGTCTGGCACTTCATCGGGCCGATCCAGTCGAACAAGACCCGCAAGATCGCCGAGCACTTCGACTGGGTGCATTCGGTGGAGAACCTGCGGATCGCACGGCGGCTGTCGGAGCAGCGGCCGGCCGGGCGCGGGCTGCTGAACATCTGCCTGCAGGTCAATGTGTCGGGCGAAGCCAGCAAGTCGGGCTGCGAACCGGCCGAGGCGCTCGAGCTGGCGCTGACGATGGCCCCCCTGCCCGGCCTGGCGCTGCGTGGACTGATGGCGATTCCGGAACCCACCGACGACGAGACGCTGCAGCGCCGGCGCTTCGACAGCCTGGCGCAGCTGCAGGCGCAGATCCGGGAGACGCTGCAGACGCTGCCCGAGGGCGAGGACCTGGCCGCGCGCTTCGACACGCTGTCGATGGGCATGTCGGACGATCTGGAAACGGCCGTGGCCTGCGGCAGCACGATGGTGCGGATCGGCACGGCGCTCTTCGGCCCGAGGCCGCCCAAGCCCTGAAAAGCAGCATCAGCGCCTGCCCCGCCTCCGGAAACACCGCGGATGACAGACAGCCCGGCCAGGTCGCCATGTGACATGCCCGCTGACACCCGAGCGCTTTCCGGGCGGCATCAGTGGCTGTCGGCGCCCCCCGAGGAGGGCTTCTGCGCCGCCCCACTGCCCGGCACCGGTGCTCCGGTCTGCACCCGCGCATCCAGATAGCGCCGGAAGGCATCCAGCGTCGCCTGGCTGGCGTGATGCTCCAGCCCTTCGGCATCGCGCCGGGCATTGTCCTCGTCCACCCCCAGAGCGCGCAGAAATGCCTCGATCAGCTGGTGGCGCTGACGGCTGGCATCGGCCAGCGCCTGCCCTTTCGGCGTCAGCTCCGCGCCCTGGTAGGGACGCAGCACCAGATAACCACCGCGGTCCAGGCGTTTGAGCATCTTGGCGACCGTCGGCTGCGCCACCCCCAGCCGCTCGGCGATCTGCACCTGCCGCGCCCGGCCATGACGGGCGATCAGCTCGGCGATCAGCTCGACGTAATCCTCGATCAGCTCATAGCGATGCGCCTCGCGCACCTGCTGAAAGCCTTCGGTCTGCACGCTGTCCTCCTGCTCCTCCGAAGGCGCAGGCGTCGGACGCGGCTCCTCCGCCGGAAGCGGCTCGGTGCACGGCCCATCGTCGGGGGCAGCCAGGGTCTGGCCCCTCGCTTGCACAAGGTGATGCTTGCTCATCGGGTGGGAGGGTCTGGGAAGCGTTGTCCGGATCATACAAGCCGCTCGCCTTCCCGGCCAGCCGCCGGAATGAAGCCGATTGAACGCGGGGCCTGAATGAAGCCGCCTGACATGGGGCCAGGCCCGGCATCAAGCCAAGCGATTGAGCCAAACTATTGAACGGATACAACAGAACTACATTAATGCGAATAGATATCAATACAATTAAGTTATAGCACCGGCTATAATTTTTTTGAGTCCTTGGCCTGCGGCAGACAGGTCCGCCCGGAGATCGACGATGAACGCCCCTGCACATCCCCGCCCAGACGCGAGCCGACGCCATGCCGTCCGGCGCGGCCTGCCCGGACGCGCCGCCGCCCTGCTGCTCGGCTTCGCCCTGTTGTCCGGCCTTGCACAGCCGCTTGGCGCACAGAGTCGGACCACCGTGCCCTTCAAGGTCGTCACCACCTTCACGGTGATTGCCGACATGGCCCGACAGGTGGCCGGAGAGGCCGCCATCGTCGAATCGATCACCAAGCCCGGGGCCGAGATCCACGATTACCAGCCCACGCCCGGCGATCTGGTCCGTGCCCAGGGCGCCCAGCTGCTGCTGTGGAACGGGATGAACCTCGAACGCTGGTTCGAGAAGTTCTTCCAGCGGCTCAAGGATGTGCCGAGCGCCGTCGTGACCGAAGGAATCGAGCCGATCCCGATCGCCGACGGCCCCTATGCCGGCAAGCCCAATCCCCATGCCTGGATGTCGCCGGTGGCGGCAGCCCGCTACGTCGACAACATCGAGCGGGCGCTGAGCCGGCATGATCCCGCCCACGCCGACACCTACCGCGCCAACGCAGCGGCCTACAAGCAGAAGATCGCAGCCACGATCGAACCGATCCGCGCCCGTCTCGATGCCCTGCCCGAGCCCCGGCGCTGGCTGGTCAGCAGCGAAGGTGCCTTCAGCTATCTGGCGCGGGATCTCGGGCTGAAGGAACTGTATCTGTGGCCGATCAACGCCGAGCAGCAGGGCACGCCCCAGCAGGTGCGCCGCGTGATCGACACCATCCGTCAGCACCGGATTCCGGCCATCTTCAGCGAGAGCACCATTTCTCCGGCCCCCGCCCAGCAGGTGGCCCGCGAGACCGGCATCCGCTATGGCGGTGTGCTGTACGTGGATTCGCTGAGCCCAGCCGACGGGCCGGTGCCGAGCTATCTGGAGCTGCTGCGTGTCACCGGCAGCACCGTGGCCCAGGGTCTGACGGAGTGAGCATGTCGGGCACAGAGTCCCAGGCCATGAACGGCCTGTCCGTCCAGGCGGTGACGATCACCTACCGCAATGGTCACACCGCCCTGCGCGATGCCGGTTTCGAGACGCCGACGC
>JBHADS010000173.1:0-2678 GCA_041855185.1 Lautropia sp.
AGACCGAGCGCCAGCCCGCCCTCGGCATAGGCTTTCTGGCAGAGCAGAATCCGGCGGATGTCGGCATGACCGATGATCGGGATCTGTGCCGTGCCTGCACTCTGCGTGCCGGGCACCCGGCCCTGCAGGCGCTGGCGGGCATAGTCCAGCGAATGCAGATAGCCGGCATAGCCGAGCGCGGCGGCCGACAGACCGATGTCGACCCGCAGCTCGTTGGTGGCCTGGTTGAGCAGCGCCAGCCCCTGATCGACCTCGCCCAGCAGCCAGCCGACCGCACCGGCCTCGCCCAGCGGGCGATGGCAGCCCTCGCCGAAGCTCAGCAGGCAGTTCGGTGCGCCTTTCTGGCCCATCTTCTGGGTCAGACTCTCGGCCACCACATCGTTGTGTTCGCCCCGCTGGCCGTCGGGCTGCTGCAGGAACTTCGGCACGACGAACAGCGACAGATGGCGTGCGCCGGGCTGGATCTCGCCATCCTCACCCTCGATCTTGGCCGCGACGATGTGCACGATGTTCTCGGAGATCTCCTGATCGCCGCAGGTGATCCACATCTTGTGCCCATAGAGACGATAGCTGCCATCGGGCTGGCGCACGGCCCGCATCCGGATGTCGGCCAGCGACGAGCCGGCCTGGGGCTCCGACACGCAGAAGGTGCTGTAGGCGCGCCCCGCCACGATCAGGGACAGATAACGCTGCTGCAGCATGTCGCTGGCATGGCGCTTCAGCAGCTTGCTGACCGTCTGCGACGGAAACAGATAGGTGTAGGCGGTGGCACAGCCGCCATTGAGAATCGCCGCGACCGATTTCTCGATCAGGATCGGCCACTGTGTCCCGCCCTGCTCGCGGTCGTGCGACAGCGCCAGCACGCCGTGCTGGCCGACGATGCGCAGCGCCTCGTCAAGCTCCGGCAGGGTCCGGACCCCCTCCATGTCCAGATAGGGCTCATGGTCATCCAGCATGCGGTTGATCGGTGCCAGAACCTCCTCGGCAATCCGGGTGGTCTGCAGCAGATACTGATCGATCTGCGTCCGATCGAGACCCGCGAAACGCGGGCGTTGCAGCAGGGGTTCGGTGTCCAGCCATTCGTACAGCAGAAAGCTCAGATTCCGACTGGCGATGTGCATCTTTTTCATATCGCGCAAGTCTAAGCGCAGAGATCCGCTTTCAAACGTCGCGTTTCGTGAAACGGCGCCTGAATGCGACAGTTTTGCGTCATTTAGTCGACAGATGACGACGAGTCGCGGGATTTTTTGACCGATCGTCGGCTTGGTCCTGTCTTGTCTGCCCGGATTCATGCTAAAGCGCGCCCCGAACGCCTGTCGGGAACGACCGCCGCTTGCATCTGGCCACGAGCGCCAAAGACAAGGCCCCCGCTCGACAGGGCGCGGGGGCCAGCGAAGAAGCGCCGTCATGCACGACGACGGCGCCAGTCAGGGACAAGGCGGGGATCAGGCGAAGCTCAGCCCCAGCGAGATCACCACCCCGCTCAGCAGCAGCTGCATCAGACAGAAACCCATGATGTCCTTGGCCTTCAGGCCGGCGATCGCCAGCACCGGCAGCGCCCAGAAGGGTTGCAGCATATTGGTCCAGGAGTCGCCCCAGGCCACCGCCATCGCCGTGCGCGCCATGTCGGCGCCGAGCGCCTGCGTCGCCTCGATCACCAGCGGCGCCTGCACCGCCCATTGCCCGCCGCCCGAGGGGATGAACATATTGACGATGCCGGCGCTGATGAAGGTCCAGAACGGCAGCGATTCGGCCGTGGCAAAGGAGATCATCCAGTTCGACAGTGAAGCAGCGAGGCCGGCCTGCGTCATGATCGCCATGATGCCGGCGTAGAACGGAAACTGCAGCACGATGCCGCCGGTGCCCTTGATCGCTTCCTCCAGGCTCTTCAGCAGGCGGCGTGGCGTGCCGTGCAGCACGATGCCCAGGAACAGGAAGCAGAAGTTGATGATGTTGAGGTTGATGCCGCCGCCCTTGACGAAGAAATAGTCGATGGCGTAGACGATGCCGGCCGTGCCGATCAGGGCGGTCAGAATCCAGTTGCGCTCGATCAGCTCGGCGAAGGTCCGGCCCGGCGCCTCCTCCGGCTGATTCTCCTGCTCCGCCAGCAGCTTCGGATCGACATAGACCCCCTGATCGGTGGGCGGCATCATCAGCCGGTTCAGCAGCGGGACCAGCACGAACAGGCCGATCACGATCGTCAGGTTGAAGGTCGAGAAGATGGTGTCACCCGTGCCGATCAGGCCGATGCGATTCTCGGCGAAATGGCCGGGGGTGGCGATCGTCACCGGCACCGAACCGGCAATGCCGCCATGCCAGACCAGAAAGCCCGAATAGGCGCTGGCCACCAGCAGCCGGTAGTCGGCGCGGACATGACGGGCCATTTCCTTGGCGAAGATGGCGCCGACCACCAGACCGAAGCCCCAGTTGATCCAGTTGGCCGTCAGCGAGACCAGCGACACGATGACGATCGCCTGACCGGGGGTTCTGGCCAGGCGTGCGATGCGGCCCAGCAGCCAGCGGACCACCGGCGTGCTCGCGAGCATGAAGCCCGTGGCCAGCACCAGCACCATCTGCATCGTGAAGGGCAGCAGCGCCCAGAAGCCATCGCCCCAGATCCGGACGACCTGCAACGGGGTCTTGTCTTCGAACCAGACCGCACAGCCACCGGCAATCAG
>JBHADS010000174.1:0-3092 GCA_041855185.1 Lautropia sp.
ACGATGGGCCCCTACATCGTCATCGTGTTCTTTGCCGCTCAGATGCTGGCCTTCTTCAACTGGAGCAACCTGGGCACGATCATCGCCATCAAGGGCGCCGAGGCGCTCCAGGGCCAGAGCGGCATCACCCTGATCGTCGGCATCGTGCTGCTGTCAGCCGCCGTCAACATGCTGATCGGCAGCTCCTCGGCCAAATGGGCGATCCTAGCACCGATCTTCGTGCCGATGATGATGCTGCTCGACTTCCATCCGGCCTTCACGCAGATGGTGTACCGGGTCGGCGACTCGATCACCAATCCGATCACGCCGATGCTGCCCTACATGGCCCTGCTGGTTTCCTACGCGCAGCGCTACGTCAAGGACATCGGCATGGGCACGCTGATCGCCGCGCTGATGCCCTACACCATTGCCTTCGGCATCTTCTGGACGCTGATGCTGGTGCTGTGGTACTTGGCCGGCTGGCCTGTGGGCCCAGGCGGCCCGATCACGCTGACCCCCTGAGCCGTCGCTTATGGTCGATAATGGGCGCCATCTGCCCCCAGAACCCGAGCCGATCAAGATGGATGCCCGAAGCGCCGAGGACGAGTTGCTGACCCATTGTGTGCAGGCCGCCCGTGGCCTGCCCTGCTTGGCCCCGGATCAGGCGCGCGCCAATGTGTTGCGCCTGGCATCGATGATGCTGCTGCACCGCTTTCCGCTGGCGGCCGAAAACATGCTGAAGGCCGCCGACAGCTACCTGAGCGCCCACCCCGAAGCCCTCGTCGAACCCGCCGACATCGTGCGTCGTGGCTGGATCATCGACCCCTCGCGCTTCAGGGACGCGCTGAGCCGGCGGCTACGGGAGGTGTCGCCGGGCTGAAGCTCACTGTCCGCGACGCCGTGGCCTTGGCGCGCTGCGTGGAGTCGGGCCGCTGAGCGCCCCCTGAGCCTCAGATACAGATATCACGCTATCTGGGCACATCCCCAATCGGCCTCTTTCAGCTCTCCTGTCTGGCAGAACTGCCGAACCAATTTTACGTAGGCACGGAAATCACTGTTTTCCGAGGCAATTCTGTTGGCTGCGCTCCAATCGACCTCAGCACGTTCCCTGGCGGGGATCAGGATCTGGCTCTCAGGAGCTTCTTCAGCATTCAACAGAATCAAACCGATTCCATGTGCTGCCGACAGCACGCGCAGCTCTTTCAGGGTGTCGTCATCACCCGCAAGCTCTGAAGTCACCAGATAGCCATAATGAGCCCAGGATGAATTCGAAACCGCCTGAAAGAAGCTTTGGCGCACATTCGAACGATCGACTCGCAGCTTGACCTCAAAGGACCACAGTTTGCTGCGCTTGTCCGCATACTCCCGCACACAGTCCTTGACCTCCTGACTCCATTCGCTGCCCAGATCTTCGATACCTACCAAGTCCGGATGCAGCCACTGGTTACCATTTCTGCCGTACCGATTGGCCGAACGCCGCTCGTTAATGCGCTTGGCATACACATTGAGCTGCGTACAAAGATAAGAGGCAAGAATCTGATACAAACGATATTCGCCCTTGGGTTGATCCGCAGCCAATGCTTGTCCCGAGGCGCCCGGCTGCGCGGGGCTGAGGCTGAAACGCTCGCTCGCGTCTCCATCCTCGTCACCCTCGGTATGCGCCGTTTCCACAAAAGAATATTTCCGAGGCCGTCCTTCGGTCGTTCTGAGTCCTGGATTTTTCTTCTGCAAAGCAGGACGGAGCGCCCCGATCTCCGACGCCAATTGCGCGACCAGATCATCGTCACTTTGAACAGCCTGACTGCGTTTCTTCTTATCCTCGCATTCATCGGGAAATTTCTCGGCGATCCACTCGGCGATCTGCCGCGCTGTGTACGCCTCGCCGGGCTTTTCTTTCAGCAATTCAAGCACGCGCTTGCCCAGACTCAGTGCCATTCCTAGTCCTCCAACGGATGATCCATGAAGCAGACACGCTAACCGCCTACGGATTCAGCGGTCAAAAACAATCAGACCAGTGGCACAGAAATTCCGTCTTGTCGGCCTCGATAGAACGCCCGTCACGAACATCGGTCTACCCAAACGCTCCGCTCGCTCCCTGCGCACTCCGGTGCGAGGCGGCTCGATCCCTGCCAATCAGATACCGCCCCTGCCGCCAACGCTCAGGGATTCATCCGCAGCCGGTGGAGGCTGTTGGTGGTGGTGATGAACAGCGTCTGCGGGGCGGCGAAGCAGCAGTTGGTGGTGCGCTTGCCGAGGATCAGGCGGCCCAGTTCGGTGCCATCGGGCAGCAGCACGAGCAGGCCGTTTTCGCAGCTGCAGTAGATGGCGCCATAACGATCGACCGCCAGCCCGTCCGGCACGCCCGGTTGAATCGCCGCCAGCACCCGCCGGTTCTTCAGCTGTCGGTCGGCCACATCGAACACCACCAGTTCGGCACGACCATGCGCCTTGAACTCGGCGGCCGAGCTGTCCGTCACATAGAGGAATTTCTCGTCGGGCGAGAAAGCCAGGCCGTTGGGGCGGAGTATGTTCATCGAGGCGATGTCCAGCCGCCCCGACTTCGGATCGAAGCAATAGATGAAGCTGCCGACGATTTCGCTGGCGGGCTGCAGCGCCTCCTCGTCGGCGAGAATGCCGTAGGGTGGATCGGTGAACCAGATCGTGCCGTCGGAGCGGACCACTACGTCATTGGGCGAATTGAAGCGTTTGCCATCCAGCTGATCGACCAGCAGGCGACGCTCGCCATAGGGATCGGTACGGCTGATGCCCCGCCGCCCGTGCTCGCAGGTGATCAGATTGCCATCCCGATCCACCGCATTGCCCACCGCCACGTGCGAGGGCGCCCGGAAGGTCTGGATGCCCTTGGCCTCGCTCCAGCGATACATCCGGTTGGCTTTCACATCGCTGAACACCAGCGCATTCTGCTCCGGCAGCCAGACCGGCCCCTCCGCCCAATAGGCACCATTGAAGAGCGCATCCAGCCGGAAACGCTTGCCCACGTACTGATAGAAGCGCGCATCGGCCACCTCCACCTGCAGCGTGGCGGCCGCATTGCCGATGATCCGGCAGGGATCGCCATCGAAGGAACAGGCGCCGATCCCGCGTTCGCCGAT
>JBHADS010000175.1:0-4834 GCA_041855185.1 Lautropia sp.
CCGCCACTCTGCAAGCCCTGGGAAGTGTGCGCGCCCGGCGTGCCGTCGTATTCGAGGGTGAAGCTTTCCAGATGAAGCGCTGCCTGGGCTGGCATGACAGGCGCCAGCAGCAGGGTGCCGGATGCAAGGGCGCGGCGCAGTGCCGCGGGCAGGTGGTCCAGCATCTGACGGAGCTTGCTCGGGGAGCGGACGGATGACATGGGAGCGGAACCGGTGGTGAAAGGCGAGAGCACCTCGACCGAAGAGACTTTGGGGGCCGTCCATTGTTGGCTGCGGGCGCGTCCAGGCGGTGCGACGGCTGGATGACCGGAAAGCGCCAAGAGACGGATGGAGCACGCGGTGCGTGCTGCGGTATGCCTGTCAGCCCGCAGGGGCGCAGAACACGAATGGTTCAGCGCGTCGCGCTGTCCCCATCAAGCTGTCAACCCGCAGGGCGTAAACGACACGCATCGAAACGACAGTGCCGACCTTTGGGCCAAGTGACGACGCCGTGTGTCAGCCGCGCCGGTGCGCGTGGCTGCTGCTCGCTAAGCTGCCGACATGGCAGCAGGAAAAGTCATGGACAAGAATCGTTTCAACGCATCGCAGGTGGTCTCCGGGGTGCTGGCGCTGATGTGGGCCAGCGTATTGGTCGGGTGCGGCAGTGGTGACTCGGCGCAGGCCGCCGATGCACCCGAGGCCGAGCAGGTGCTGGTGATCGATGTCGGCTCCGCCGTCGGCAACCGGCTGCGCAAGGATTGCAGCGAGCGCAGTCCGATCAGCACCGGCGACTACAGTTGCATGGCGGGCACCTACGATGGGATGGGGGCCGTCGACAGCAGCGTTTCCTGTTCGACCACGGTCACGGCCGAAGGCAGGGTCAGTTATCGTCATGGCGAGACTGTGGTGCCGCCCTTCAAGCTGGCGCAGGCTTCGCACAACTATGCGGTCGAGGGCGAGAGCTGGCGTGTCTCCTTCACCGGCTTCTCCACCCGTGATACGCAGGAGCCGCTGAAACAGAGCTTCGTGCTGGACTACAGCTCGGCCAGCGAAGGCAAGTATCTGTACATCATCCAGAAAAATGCCGATCCGGGCTACGCACCACTGCTGGATGCCGTCTGCAAAGTGACGCTCTCGAACTGAGCGTTGTTGTTCCTGCCCGTTTCCGGCGGCTACTGAACTGTCGCCGAAGGGGCTTTGTTAAAATCAAGCCCGCTTTTCTCTAAAAAAATGAGGCGGCAATGAGCGATATCGCACTCACCATCACTCTGCTGTCCCTCGTCGCGGTTCTGGGCCTGTTCATCGGGCATTTCAAGATTCGCGGCGTAGGGCTCGGAATCGGTGGTGTATTGTTTGGGGGGATTTTTGTCTCCCATTTCATGCACAAGCTCGGCGTGCAGCTCGACGGGCACACGCTGCATTTTATTCAGGAATTCGGCCTGATCCTGTTCGTCTATACCATCGGCATTCAGGTCGGTCCCGGTTTCTTTGCTTCGCTGCGGCACTCCGGCCTGAAGCTCAACGGTTTTGCCGCCTTGATCGTCGGCCTCAGCGGTGTGCTGGTGGTGCTGATCCACAAGATCTTCGATGTGCCGCTGCCCATCATTCTCGGCATCTTTTCCGGTGCCGTCACCAACACCCCGTCGCTGGGGGCGGGCCAGCAGGTGCTGGCCGAGCTGGGGGGCGCCGAGTCCACCGAGGTGATGGGGATGGGCTATGCCATCGCCTATCCCTTCGGCATCATCGGCATCCTGCTGGCGATGTGGCTGATCCGGATCATCTTCCGGATCGACGTGGACCGGGAGGCCGAGGCTTTCGACAACGAAAGCAAGCGGCGCACCTCGGGGCTGGAGAGCATGAACGTCAAGCTCACCAACCACAACCTCGATGGTCTGCAGATCAAGGAAATTCTCGAATTCGAGCGGCACGATGTGATCTATTCGCGGCTGAAGCGGGGTGAGGATCTGATCGTGCCCAAGGTCGACACCGTGCTGAAACTGGGCGATGTGCTGCACCTGGTCGGCAAACCGGCCGTGCTGCACAAGATGCAGTTGATTCTGGGTGAAGAAGTCAAGCACGTCTCGGTCTCGACCAAGGGCACGGCCTTCCGCTCGCTGCGCGCGGTCGTCACCAACGAAAAGGTCTTTGGCAAGAAGATCCGTCATCTTCAGCTGCAGTCGCAATACGATGTGGTGATCTCCCGCCTGAACCGGGCCGGCGTCGAGCTGGTGCCCAATGGCGAGATGAGCCTGCAGTTTGGCGACGTGGTGAACCTCGTCGGCCGCCAGGAAGATATCGACGTGGTGCTGGGTCTGATCGGCAATGCCCAGCAGAAACTGCAGCAGGTGCAGATGCTGCCGATCTTCATCGGTATCGGCCTTGGTGTGATGCTCGGTTCGGTCCCGCTCTATGTGCCGGGCTTCCCGGTGGCGCTCAAGCTCGGTCTGGCCGGAGGCCCGCTGGTGGTGGCGCTGGTGCTGGCCCGCGTGGGCGGGCTGGGGCGGCTCTACTGGTTCATGCCGCCCAGTGCCAACCTGGCGCTGCGCGAGATCGGCATCGTCCTGTTCCTGGCGGTGGTCGGCATCAAGGCCGGTGGCAACTTCTTCAACACGCTGCTCAGCAGCGAGGGGCTGTCGTGGATCTTCTACGGCGCGCTGATCACGCTGATTCCGCTGCTGGTTGCCGGTGTGCTCGCCCGCGTCAAGGGCAAGCTCAACTACCTGACGATGTGCGGTCTGCTCTCCGGCTCGATGACCGACCCCCCGGCGCTGGCCTTTGCCAATGCGATCAAGGAGGACAACGGCGCGGCATCGCTGGCCTACGCCACCGTCTACCCGATGGTGATGTTCCTGCGGATCATCCTGCCCCAGCTGCTCGCCATCCTGCTGTGGGCGACGGGCTGAGCCCGCACATCCGGCCCCGTGCGGTCTGACGGGGCTGGCGCCGCTGCCGTGAGGGCAGACGAAGCGCTTCGATCGATGCCCCGCGATGCGGGGCTTTTTGTTGGGGGCAGGGCTGCGGTTTTCAGCCCCGGCAGCTTCAGGCCGCCGGCGCCTGTCCGTCCTTCTTCTGCAGATAAGCCTTCAGCAACGGCAGCGTCAGGGGCCGCTTGCGCTCCCAGGCCATCCGATCCAGACCATCCAGAATGGTCTTGAGGCTGGCAATGTCGCGGCGGGTGTGGCGCAGCAGATAGGTGCTCAGATCCTGCCCGAAGGTCAGCCCGCGCTCGCGGGCGATCTGGGCCAGTGCGGCGGCCAGCGCCTCGTCGTCGAGCGGCTCCAGCCGGAAGACGATGCCCCAGCTCAGCCGGCTGGCCAGCTCGGGCAGCATCTTGTTCAGGTGGGCGGGCGGCTGGTTGCCGAACACCACCAGGGCATGATCGGGCTGCTCCAGCAGCGCGTTGAAGCGGTGGAACAGGGTGCGCTGGCGGCCCTTGCTGTAGGCATCCACATCATCGACCACCATCAGCCGCGGGCTCTTCAGGCTGTCGAGTGCCTGCGCCAGATGGGTCTTGCCCGAGCCTTCCGGCCCCCAGACATAGATGAAACGCTGCGCGGGGGGCTCGCCTCGCTGCAGCGCATCGGCCAGCTGGCGCAGCGTGACCAGGCACTCCTCATTGGGGCCGGAGGCGAAGTTGTCGAGACTGGGCGGCGGCGGCGGCCCGAAATCCAGCGTCAGTTGTTGGTCCATGTCGCGGTCAGCCTGGGCTGGAGGGGCAGGGGGCGGGTAGGCGCATGCATCCGGAGATTTTACCCATAGAGCGCCGGGGCTGGGACCGCCGATCAGGTGTTCGTTGTCCGAGCATCGCGAGGGCTGTTCGCAAGCGATGGGCTTTAGATGCATAACGGTAACGGCTTCGGAATGGAAGCTGCATGAACAATCAATGATCGAGAACAACGCCATTTGGTGACAAAGATGAAAGAGCATCTGTCAGCAGAGAGAAGTGCCGTGCAAGGCGCTCATATGACCTCTCAGGCCGAAACTGTCCAGTCCGGGGGGGGGGGGTAGCCACTGGGGCTCAAGCTGCTTGAGGCGGCTCTGTGGCTTCTCCAGTGCCCATCCTGTTGCCGACGTTCAGGTTGCTTTGCCTGCAGTATGGAAGGGGCTGGCTCGCAAAGCCTCCATGATCGGCTCCGGTTTGGCAATGGCCGCCGCGTTGACGGCATGTGGTGGGAACGGAGAAGGAGGCTCGGAAGAGGCCAAGAATGCACCGCTGCAGCGGGCGCCGAGTGGCCAGGGGATCTCCAGTACGGACTGGGCGCAACAGATCAAGGCACGCTGCTCAAGCGTACATGATGACAGCGATAACTTTCTCTGGTGCGCCGCAGGGACGTACAACGGTACCGATATCACGACCGGAAGATCATGCTCGGCACAATTGACCGCGGATGGATACGTGGTCTTTGCCAATGGCAACGTGCGTGACAGCTTCTCGCTGGACGGCGGCTCGACCTTTCGCTATGCAGAGTATCCGTTCTCTAATGATTGGTCGCTGACCATCAAAGGTGCCAACTTCACCCAGCTGAAAAAGTTTGAGCTCAGTATCGATACGCGGAGTTCACTGCAGATGCGTATATGGCAGTACAGTAAGAGCCTGCTGGGCAGTGACAAGCTGAACGCGACCTGTGCCATTCCTTTCTGATCCTGCTGATCGGCACGGGGCTGGGCACGACGGACGGTGGTGATAGAGTACCGGAGTCATTCCGGGGAAAACGCTCATGAAACAACGTATCGTCGTGCTCAGCGGTGCCGGCATCAGCGCCGAAAGTGGTCTGAAAACCTTCAGGGACAGCGATGGCTTGTGGGAAGGGCACCGGGTGGAGGACGTGGCGACGCCCGAGGCTTTCGCCCGCAA
>JBHADS010000176.1:0-10488 GCA_041855185.1 Lautropia sp.
AGCCTCGGCGATGCGATGCGTGCCGGCCTGCCCGTTCAGTATAGAGCGAGTCGCGCACTTTGCCTGCACCTACCGTCGATACGGTTAAGTGACTTTTGGGTCAGTTTTGAGGTTACACTAGGGAGTGACATGCGCTGAGGCGTCAGGCTTTCGGGCGGGGTGGACCGTGTCCGTGTGCAGGAGGGCCGCGCAGACGACCCGTCCGTCGTGGCGGGGCGCCCGTGCTGCCGTCGACAGAGCGCTCGCCTGGCGGGTCTCTGCTGTCTTTATTTTGGCGAAGCGCGTGCAGGGATGTTGTACGTTTGGCAGTCGAGGCTGCCCGTTTGCATGAAGTTTGCATGAAATCGGAAGGCTGCCGGGCGTTTTTGCCGTGATGCAGCTTTCTTCGTGGTAGGGTTCCGCCCTGCCTCATTCCAAGCAGGGTTGATTTGGACAACGACACGTTATTGCGCATCGATTCCGTGAGTTTCGGCTACACACCCGAACGGCTGATTCTCAAGGACATTTCGATGAAGTTCCCGCGTGGGTCGGTGGTGGCGCTGATGGGCGGCTCGGGGTCTGGCAAGACCACGGTGCTGCGTCTGATCGGCGCGCTGATCCGGCCGCAGTCGGGCAAGGTGCTGTTGAACGGCCAGGACGTGCATGCGCTGGGCAAGGAGGATCTGTACAAGGTCCGCCGCAATCTCGGCATGCTGTTCCAGTTCGGTGCGCTGTTCACGGATTTGAACGTCTTCGACAACGTGGCGTTTCCGCTGCGCGAGCAGACGAAGCTGCCGGAATCGATGATCCGGGATCTGGTGCTGATGAAACTGCAGGCTGTGGGCCTGCGGGGTGCGGCGCATCTGATGCCCTCGGAAATCTCCGGCGGGATGGCCCGCCGGGTGGCGCTGGCCCGCTCGATCGCCCTCGATCCGCCGCTCCTGATGTATGACGAGCCCTTTGCCGGGCTGGACCCGATTTCGCTGGGCACCATCGCCCACCTGATCCGGACGCTGAACGAGGCGCTGGGTTCGACCTCGATCCTGGTGACGCACGACGTGCAGGAAACCTTCGAGATCGTCGACTACGCCTATGTGATGAGCGGTGGCCGGATCATCGGCGAGGGCACGCCCGAGCAGTTGATGGCTTCGACCGATCCGCAGGTGATCCAGTTCCTGAACGGTCGCCGTGATGGCCCGGTGGCATTCCATTACCCGGCCAAGCCGATTGCGGAGGATCTGGGAGCATGATCGGTCTTGTTGCGCGCCTGGGGCGCTGGGCGATCCGTGTCGCCAGCGATCTGGGCTTTGCCCTGCGTTTTCTGTTGCAGCTGTGCTGGAGCTCGGTGCTGGCGCTCAAGCGCCCTCGGCTGATCGTCGAGCAGCTGTATTTCGTCGGCAACCGTTCGTTGTCGATCATCCTGATTTCCGGGGCTTTCGTCGGCTTCGTGCTGGGCCTGCAGGGCTACTACACCCTGCAGCGCTACGGCTCGGAGTCTTCGCTGGGGTTGCTGGTGGCGCTGTCGCTGCTGCGCGAGCTGGGGCCGGTCGTGACCGGGCTGCTGTTCGCCGGCCGTGCCGGCACGTCGCTGACGGCCGGCATCGGCCTGATGCGCACCGGCGAGCAGCTGGTGGCGATGGAGATGATGGGGGTCGACCCGATGCGTCGGGTGTTCGGACCCCGTTTCATGGCGGTCGTCATCGGCATGCCGCTGCTGGCGCTGCTGTTCTCGGCGGTCGGCATCCTGGGCGCCTGGGTCGTCGGGGTGCAGATGATCGGTGTCGATCCGGGCTCGTTCTGGTCGCAGATGCAGAGTGGTGTCGATTTCAGGCTGGACGTGATGAACGGCTTCATCAAGAGTGTGGTGTTCGCTGCGCTGGTGGGCTTCATCGCGCTGGTGGTGGGCCATGAAGCCGAGACCACACCGGAAGGCGTGTCGTATGCGACGACCACCACCGTGGTGATTTCCTCCCTGGCCATTCTGGCCACGGACTTCCTGATGACCGCGCTGATGTTCGGCGGTTTTTGAAGACAACAGAAACGAGTTATTCCGATGGCAATGAAACGCAACACGATGGATGTGCTGGTGGGCTGCTTCGTGCTGGCCGGCATCCTGGCCCTGGTCTTTCTGGCAGTGCGTGCCGCCAGCCCAGGTTCGAGCAATATCGCCGGCGGCTATACGCTGGAAGCCGAGTTCGACAATATCGGTGGCCTGAAGCCGCGCGCAGCCGTGCGCAGCGCCGGCGTGGTGGTCGGCCGGGTCACCGATATCACGCTGGACACCGAGACCTACAAGGCCAAGGTTCACATGCAGATGGATTCGCAATACCACTTCCCGACCGATTCGTCGCTGAAGATCATGACCTCGGGCCTGCTGGGCGAGCAGTTCCTGGGTATCGAGCCGGGTGCCGACACCGAGATGCTGGCCGATGGCGGCTCGATCGAAATGACGCAGTCGGCGATCGTGCTCGAGAATCTGATCAGCCAGTTCCTCTACGGCCAGGCCGAGAAGGGTGGTGAGAGCAAGAGCGGGGCCGGCGAATGACGCGGCGTCGGCATGATCGCGGGCTGGGTGCCCGCCAGCTTCGGATGACGGGCGGGCTGCTGCTGGCGGCGCTGGCCACGGGCTGTGCCTCGACCAGCGGCTACCAGATGGATTCGAGTGCACCGGGGGTGGCAGCGCCGATGGCTGCCGCTGCCACCGGGCAGACGATGGTGCCGCAGGCTGCACGCGCCCCAGGGGCCGCGGAGGCCGGCGAGGGGCTGCGTGGCCTCAAGGTGGCCGTGCTGCAGCTGGCGGCGGCCGATGGCGCGACGGCCACCGATGCCGCGGTGGACAGCGCGTCGGAGGCGACGGGTTCTGCCGCCACCGAGGCGGCTTCGGAAGCTGCTTCGGGGGCGGCTGATGCCGCGGCCTCGGCTGTGGGGGATGCGCTGCCCAGCACCGACCTGTCGGAAAATCTGCCGACGGCGGGCCTGAAGCTCGAACATCTGACGACCTACGATCCGAAGGACCCGCTGCAAGCCTACAACCGGGTGATGCAGAACTTCAACGATCAGGCCGATCGCTATGCGCTGAAGCCGGTGGCGCAAGCCTATGACTTCATCGTGCCGGATGCCGTGCAGTTCGTGGTGCGCAATTTCTTCTCGAACCTCGGCGATGTCTGGAACAGCGTCAACAACCTGCTGCAATGGAAGCCGAAGGAGGCGCTGAACGACGCGACGCGCTTCGTGCTCAATTCCAGCCTCGGCATGTTCGGCATCGCCGATGTGGCCTCGGCGATCGGCATGGAGAAGCACAACGAGGATTTCGGTCAGACCCTGGGCTACTGGGGCGTGCCTGCCGGTCCTTATGTGGTGCTGCCGCTCTTCGGCCCGTCGACGGTGCGGGATGCACTGGCGCGGCCGCTGGATGGCTATGGCAGCTACTATGTCTGGGTGGATGATGCCGCCGTGCGCAACTCGCTCTATGTGGTCGAGAAGATCTCGGATCGGGCTGCGCTGCTCGAAGCCGAAAAGGCGTTCGACGATGCGGCGCTCGATCGCTACACGCTGTTGCGGGACGGCTGGCTGGCACGGCGCAAGAATCTCGTCTATGACGGCAATCCGCCCGAGGACGAGGAAGATCCCTATGGCGAGGAAGATCCCTATGCCGACGATCCCTACGCCGAGGATGCGGGGGCCGAGGATGTGCCGGCGTCGGAGCAGTCCAAGTAACCTGTTTTGACCTGCTGCCGACGGCCGCCTCCCTTGAAACGGGGGCTGGCACCCCGATCTGCGGATCGGTCGGCCGTGACGGCAGTTCGCAAGCCTGTTGCCGGGCGGCGAGGCTCACTGGAGCGCCCGGCAGCATTTCTGAACCTCAACTTTCCACAAGGATAGCCATGAAGCTCAAACTGATTTCGCTGGTGTCCGGTCTGTTCATGATGGGATCGGTCTGGGCGGCTCAGGTCGCTCCGAATGATTTCGTCGAGCAGCTCTCGAACGAAGTGCTGACCGAGGTGCGCGCCGACCCCAAGATGAAGGCGGGCGACATCAACGCCATTTCGGCGCTGGTCGATGAGAAGATGATGCCGCACGTCAACTTCGAGCGGATGACCGCGCTGGCGGTCGGACGCCCCTGGCGCGAGGCCACCGATGCGCAGAAGCAGTCGCTGATGAAGGAGTTCCGCACGCTGCTGATCCGCACCTATTCCAATGCCTTCTCCACGGTCAAGGATCACAAGATCCAGATGCGCCCCTATCGTGGCGATGACACCAAGAAGGACACGGTGGTGCGCAGCCAGGTGGTGGCTTCGGGCACCGAGCCGATCCAGCTCGACTATCGTCTGGAGAAATCCGGCGAGACCTGGCGCATCTACGACGTGAACGTGCTGGGTGTCTGGCTGGTGCAGACCTACCGCAACCAGTTTGCGCAGGAAATCTCGGCCAATGGCATCGACGGTCTGATCAAGAGTCTGGCCGCCAAGAACGCCGCAGCGGCAGGCAAGCGCAATGGCTGAGTTCGGGACCGCAAGTGGCGCAGCGTCGGCACTGTCGATGCCTGAGCAGGTCGACATCGGCAATGTGGCTGCGGTGATGGCATCGCTGGCCGGGCAGTGCCAGGCGCGGCGTCAGGGGGCGGGAAGCTGCCTCGTCGTCGATCTGGCGGCACTGAAGGAATTCGATTCGACGGTGCTGTCGATGCTGCTGGAAATGCGCCGCCAGGCGGGCAAGCCGCTGCAGGTGCTCAACCCGCCGCCCAAGCTGCGCTCGCTGGCCGAGCTGTACGGTGTGTCGGAGCTGCTGCTGGCACCACAGCAAGCGGCCTGATCGTTTCGGCGCGGGCGCTTCGGGAGCTTTCCGGAGCGCTGCGCGCGGCGGAGGCGTGGTGCGCTTCCGCCCAGCGGCCCGGCGGCTTCGGCTTGCCGGGCCGCATGCATTCCATTCACAGGTTGTTCATTCACAGGAGTCGCAGTGTCGATGTCCACGACGGCTGGATCAGGGGCTGTGCCGATTTCGGTGCAGGGTGTCACCAAGCGCTTCGGCGATCTGCAGGCGCTGGCCGGCGTCGATCTGGAGATCGCGCAGGGGGATTTCTTTGCGCTGCTGGGCCCCAATGGGGCCGGCAAGACCACGCTGATCTCGATCATCGCCGGTCTGGCGCGGGCCGATTCGGGCCAGGTGCGGGTGCTGGGGTATGATGTGGTGGCCGATTATCAGCAGGCCCGCCGCTGTCTGGGCGTGGTGCCGCAGGAGCTGGTCTTTGATCCCTTCTTCACTGTGCGCGAGACACTGAACATCACGGCCGGCTACTACGGGGTGCGCAAGGCCGATGCCTGGATCGACCAGATTCTGGAGGGGCTGGGCCTGAGCGCCAAGGCTGATGCCAACATGCGCGCGCTGTCCGGCGGCATGAAGCGGCGGGTGCTGGTGGCCCAGGCGCTGGTCCACCGGCCGCCGGTGATCGTGCTGGACGAGCCGACCGCCGGGGTCGATGTGGAGCTGCGTCAGTCGCTGTGGACCTTCGTGCGCCAGCTCAACCGCGAGGGGCACACCATTGTGCTGACCACGCACTACCTCGAGGAAGCCCAGGCGCTGTGCAACCGGGTGGCGGTGCTGAAGGCAGGGCACATCGTGGCGATGGACAGTACCGATGCGCTGCTGAAGCGCTTCTCGGCCGGTGCGCTGCTGCTGGGCATCAGCGGTGGGAGTCTGCCCGAGTTTCTGCAGGCGCGGCAGCTGCCATCGCTGGAGAACGATTCGCGCATCCGGCTCTCCCTGGGGGACTACAGTGAGATCGGCCCGATCGTGGCCGCGATCCAGGCCACCGGGGCCTCGATTCAGGACATGGAGATCGCACGCACCGATCTCGAAGATGTCTTTGTCCGGTTGATGCGGGAGGAGTGAGCGGTGGAGGGTTTTCTGGCGTTGTTTCGCAAGGAGCTGATGCGCTTCGTCAAGGTCGGCTTCCAGACGGTGGCCGCTCCGGTGCTGTCGGCGCTGCTCTATCTGCTGATCTTCTCGCATGCGCTCACGGGCCGGATCGAGGTCTATCCGGGCGTCGGCTATGCCAGTTTCCTGGTGCCGGGGCTGGTGATGATGTCGCTGCTGCAGAATGCCTTTGCCAATTCCTCGTCCTCGCTGATCCAGAGCAAGGTCACGGGCAATCTGGTCTTCGTGCTGCTGGCGCCGCTGTCGCCCTGGGCGATGTACGGCGGCTATGTGCTGTCGGCGATGGTGCGCGGGCTGGTGGTCGGCCTGGGCGTGCTGCTGGTGACGACGATGTTCATCGGCCTGTCGCTCGCCCATCCGCTGTGGGCGCTGGTCTTTGCCATTCTGGGCGCCGGCATTCTGGGCACCTTCGGGCTGCTGGCCGGCATCTGGGCCGAGAAATTCGATCAGATCGCGGCCTTCCAGAATTTTCTGATCATGCCGCTGACCTTCCTGTCGGGGGTGTTCTATTCGGTGCATTCGCTGCCGCCCTTCTGGCAGGCGGCCTCGCACCTGAACCCCTTCTTCTACATGGTCGATGGTTTCCGCTACGGCTTCTTCGGTCAGGCCGATGTCGATCCCTGGCTGTCGCTGGCCATCGTCGCCTCGGCCTGGCTGGTGCTGGCCGCGCTGAGCCTGCAGCTGCTGCGCAAGGGCTATCGGCTGCGGTACTGAGGTGGGGAGCGTGCGGGCGCTCGGGCTGCGGGCCATCGGCGGGGCCAGTGAGCGCGCAGGCACTGCCAGTGGTGCCGTGCCGGGTTGCCGGCCGAGCCGGTGGGCTTGCCCAGTACCTGGGTTGCGGGCTTGCCCGGTGCCGCGTCATGCGCATCACGCACAAGCACATTTCCCGATCGGCATGGGCAGGGCGGTTTCGCTCGCTACAATAGACAGCTTTTGAAGCGCCCGTCCCGTCGCTGCACGGTCTGCGTCGGGCTGGCGCGCTGGCCGTTGCCTGGAGATTCGTCGTGCTGAGCCCTGATAAAGTCCGTTCCTACATCGCTGAGGGCCTTGCCTGCAGCCACCTGGAGGTGGTCGGCGATGGCCGCCATTTCGAGGCGCTGATCGTCTCGGATGCCTTCGAGGGCAAGCGCCTGGTGGCGCGGCACCAGCTGGTCTATGGGGTGCTGGGCGACCGGATGAAGGAGGAGATCCATGCGCTGTCGATCAAGGCGCTGACGCCCGCCGAATGGCAGGCGGCCCAGGAGGACTGAGCGCGCATGGACAAACTGAAGATCACCGGTGGGTATCGGCTGCACGGTGAGGTGCGGGCCTCGGGGGCCAAGAATGCCGCCCTGCCCATCCTCTGTGCCAGCCTGCTGACGGCCCAGCCCTTCGAGCTTTCCAATGTGCCGCAGTTGCGCGACGTGGCCACCACCATCCGGCTGCTGAGCCTGCTCGGGGTCAAGGTCGAGCAGGATGGCGAGCGCCTGACGCTGCAGGCCGATGCGCTGTCCAGCACCGAGGCGCCCTACGAGCTGGTGAAGACGATGCGGGCCTCGATCCTGGTGCTGGGGCCGCTGCTGGCCCGCTTCGGCGAGGCGCGGGTCTCGCTGCCCGGCGGCTGCGCCATCGGCCAGCGTCCGGTCGATCAGCACATCAAGGGGCTGCAGGCGATGGGTGCGCAGATCGAGATCGAGCAGGGCTTCGTGGTGGCCCGGGCCTCGCGGTTGAAGGGCGCCCGGATCGTGACCGACATGGTGACGGTGACGGGCACCGAGAACCTGATGATGGCCGCCTGTCTGGCCGAGGGCGAGACCATCATCGAGAATGCCGCCCGCGAACCCGAGGTGGTCGATCTGGCGAAGGCGCTGGTGGCGATGGG
Organism: Lautropia sp.; assembly: GCA_041855185.1. Taxonomy (GTDB): domain Bacteria; phylum Pseudomonadota; class Gammaproteobacteria; order Burkholderiales; family Burkholderiaceae_E; genus Lautropia. The sequence goes on from JBHADS010000176.1 coordinate 7,775, forward strand.
CGCGAAGATCCAGGGCATCGGCACCGACCGGCTGACGATTCAGGGGGTGAAGGCGCTGGGTGGTGCCTCGCACCGGATCATGGCCGACCGGATCGAGACTGGCACCTTCCTGTGCGCCGCCGCTGCGGCCGGGGGCGATGTCACGGTGATCGACACCGATCCCTGGTCGATGGATGTGACGATCGACAAGCTGCGCGAGACCGGCGCCGAGCTGCAGGTGGGCGACACCTGGGTGCGGCTGAAGGCCGATCGCCGGCCGAAGGCAGTCAGTGTGCGCACGGCCCCCTATCCGGGCTTTGCCACCGACATGCAGGCGCAGTTCATGGCGCTGGATGCGGTGGCCGAAGGCACGGCCACGGTGATCGAGACCATCTTCGAGAACCGCTTCATGCACGTGCAGGAGCTGCGCCGGCTGGGCGCCAACATCCGCATCGAGGGGCACACCGCCATCGTGGAGGGCGTGCCGCAGCTCTCCGGCGCCACCGTGATGGCCACCGATCTGCGGGCCTCGGCCAGTCTGGTGATTGCCGGGCTGGCGGCACGGGGCGATACCTTCGTCGAGCGCATCTATCATCTGGACCGCGGCTATGCGCAGATGGAAGAGCGCCTCAAGGCGCTGGGCGCCCGGATCGAACGAATCCGTTCGGGCGCGGCCGCGACGACCCCGCCCACCCCGAGCAGGAGCTGATGATGCTGACACTGGCGCTGTCCAAAGGGCGCATTCTCGATGACACCGAAGGGCTGCTCGCGCATTGCGGCATCCGGCTGGACAGCAGCGTGGCCGACAGCCGCCAGCTGATCATCCCGACCGATGATCCGGGCCTGCGCCTGCTGATCGTGCGGGCCAGCGATGTGCCGACCTATGTGCAGTATGGCGCGGCCGATCTGGGCATCGCCGGGCGCGATGTGATGCTGGAGCACGGTGGCGAGGGGCTGTATCAGCCGGTGGATCTCGGCATCGGCCGCTGCCGGCTGTGCGTGGCGGTGCCCAAGGGCTTCGATTACCAGCAGGCGGCCGTGCGCGGTCAGCGGCTGCGGGTGGCCACCAAATATGTGCGCACGGCCAGCGAGCATTTTGCGCGCAAGGGCGTGCACGTCGATCTGATCAAGCTGTATGGTTCGATGGAGCTGGCGCCGCTGGTCGGGCTGGCCGATGCCATCGTCGACGTGGTGTCCACCGGCAATACGCTGAAGGCCAACAACCTGGTCGAAGTCGAGGACATCATGCCGATCTCGGCGCGGCTGATCGTGAATCAGGCGGCGCTGAAGATGCGGCAATCGAAGCTGGCGCCGCTGATCGCGGCGCTGGAGAAGGCGGCCCAGGCCAATCAGGAATGAACCCGAGCACGGGGAGAACAGTCAATGATCAACCGGCTGGATAGTGCCGACAAGGACTTCGACGAGAAACTGGGGCGCCTGCTGGCCTGGAGCCCGGAGCAGGACAGCGGCATCGAGCGATCGGTGGCGGAGATTCTGCAGGCCGTGCGTGCGCGCGGCGACGCAGCGCTGCTGGACTACACCCGGCGTTTCGACCGGCTGGCGATCGAGGATGTGCAGGCGCTGCGGCTGAGCGCCACGGAACTGCGCGCCGCCCTCGACGGGCTGGGCGCCGAGCAGCGCGCCGCGCTGGAGCTGGCGGCCGAGCGCATCCGGCGCTACCACGAGCATCAGCGCACCCGTTCCTGGTCCTACACCGAGGCCGATGGCACCCGGCTGGGGCAGCGGGTGCTGCCCATCGATCGCGTCGGGCTCTACGTGCCCGGCGGCAAGGCCGCCTATCCGTCCTCGGTGCTGATGAATGCGATTCCGGCCCGGGTGGCCGGTGTGCGCGATCTGGTGATGGTGGTGCCGACGCCCGGCGGGGTGCGCAACCAGGAGGTGCTGGCGGCGGCCTGTCTGGCCGGCATCGACGAGGTCTACACCATCGGCGGGGCACAGGCGGTGGCGGCGCTGGCCTATGGCACGGCGATGATCCGGCCGGTGGACAAGATCGTCGGCCCCGGCAACGCCTATGTGGCCGAAGCCAAGCGCCGGGTGTTCGGTACGGTCGGCATCGACATGATCGCCGGCCCTTCCGAGATCCTGATCGTGGCCGATGCCTCGGTGCCGGCCGACTGGGTGGCGATGGACCTGTTCTCGCAGGCCGAGCATGACGAGATGGCGCAGGCGATCCTGATCTCGCCGGATGCGGCCTTTCTCGACGAGGTGGCGGCCTCGATCGCCCGCCAGTTGCCGGGCCAGCCCCGGCAGGCGGTGATCGCCCGTTCGCTGGCTGACCGGGGCGCGCTGATCCGGGTCGATTCGCTGGCGCAGGCCGCCGAACTGGTCAACCGGGTGGCGCCCGAGCACCTGGAGCTGGCGGTGGCCGATGTCGAGCCGCTGCTGGCCGATATCCGCCATGCCGGCGCCATCTTCCTGGGCCGCTGGGGCTCGGAGTCACTCGGCGATTACTGTGCCGGTCCCAGCCATGTGCTGCCGACGATGCGCACGCCGCGTTTCTCCTCGCCGCTGGGGGTCTATGATTTTCAGAAGCGCAGCAGCCTGATCGAGCCGTCTGCCGCTGGGGCCGCCCGTCTGGGGCCGGCGGTGGCGACGCTCGCGCGCGCCGAGGGGCTGGAGGCTCATGCCCGCAGCGCCGAGTACCGGCTGCCGGGGGCGGTGGCCAAGGGGGCTGGGCTTGGCTCGCAGGCCACCGGAGGGGTCGGTGCAGAGGC
>JBHADS010000177.1:0-8660 GCA_041855185.1 Lautropia sp.
AGCTCTCGGCGCTGCACGGCGCCGCACCACGCTCGGCAACTACAACCAGGGCAACCACTGAGCGCTTCATCGTCCCTGGTCCGAGGAGGGCGTCATGAACCCGAGATCCCTGCAGTCCTTGATCCGGCCCGCGCGGCAGCTCCGCCGGCGCATCGGGCCGGGCCGTGAGCGTCGCCAGCGCGGGCAGGCGCTGGTGCTTGGCATGGCCCTGTTGGTCGTCATGGCTTTGCTGACCTTCTTCCTGTTCTCCAGTGGGCAGGTCAGCGCCACGCGCACCCGGCTGGTCAATGCCACCGATGCCGCGGCCTACAGTGCCGGACTGTGGCGGGCCAGGGCGATGAACTACTACGCCTATTCCAATCGCGCCATCGTGGCCAACGAAGTGGCGATCGCCCAGGCGGTCACGATGGTGTCCTACACCCGTTTTCTGCAGACGGGCGTCGAGCGGATCAACCGGGTGGCGCAGCTGGGTGGCACGGCCCGCGTGCTGACTGCTGCGCTGACGATGGCAACCGAGCGCCTCAGTGCCCTGACTCGCTACACGGCGCTGGTGGATGTCGCTGTTCGCAGCGGCTACAACCAGGCTCTGGCCGGCAGCCAGGAAGCCATCTTTCTGATGACCAACGCATTTGCCTTGAGCAGTGTTGCACAGGAGGTGGTGGCTGAAAGCGATCCCGCCTTTCATGCCTTCGTGCTGCCGGTGCACCTTCTGGGCGATCAGGTGATCAGCCGGCGCTATACCGAGGCTGACCGGGCGCGTCTGCGTGATGTGGTGATGCGCTCGCTCGATGGGTACAGCCGTGAGCGCAGCGGCCGCAAGACCTTGGGCTTTTGCTGGTTTCGTGCCGAGCGGCGCGGGCAGACCGAGATGGTGCTGGATCATGAGAACAGCCTGGATCGTTGGCAGGCTTATGACACGCTGGCGCTGCATCGGGCCCGTTGGCCGTGTCGCTGGCGGGAGTCGACCTCCTTGGCCTGGGGCGGTGCCGAGGCGGCGATCGAGGACGAGGCACGGGCGACGCTGGATGCGCTCAATGGACTCAATCCGGCCTTGATTCATGAGCACAAACGCACCAACAGCACCGCCTATCGTCGCGCCGGACGTGCACGGGATTTCTGGTCCACCGAGCATTATTTCGGGCTGCCCAGTGTCCGGGGGCTGGATTACGAGAGCAGCGCGCTGAAGGACAACCCCAGATTTCCGCTGATTCGGGTTGGGGTGCTTGGACGGGTCCGAAGGCAGGCTGCCGTGGGAACGGCCCAGGACCGGCAACTGGGGGCAGGACGTGTGCAACCCGGAGACCGATTCGCCGGCGAATTTCCGATGCTGGCCTTGTCGGCCGCCGAGGTCTACTTCCGGCGTCCTCCCGCTGCGGATGGTCGCGTCGAGTACGCCAGTCTCTACAGCCCCTATTGGCAGGTCCGTCTCGCGCCCGTCCCGGAAAGCTGGCGCCAGGCCGTGCTGATCTATCAGTCTGCTTCTGGCGCAGGAGGAGCACCATGATGCCCGCCGCAATCATTCCCCGTCGTGCCTGCTTCGGATGGTCCGTGCCGCGACGTTCCAACCCAGCCTTCAGCGCCCAGCGCGGTCAGGCCATGACCGAAACCCTGGTGATGGCTGCTGCGATCATTCCGTTTCTGCTGGCGGTGCCCCTGATCGCCAAATACCAGGACATCCGCCACGCCAGTGTGGCTGCGTCGCGGACGCTGGCCTTTGAATGTGCGATCCGGCCCCAGGTCTGCAGCGATGCCCAGGCCGGCGCAGCGATGGCCGATCGCATTCGCCGCCGGCATTTCAGCCGGCAGGACATCGATGTGTTCTCGAACGATGTGCTCACGGATCAGCGCTTCGGGCAGGAGGCGCACCGGTTCTGGCGTAATCCGGATGGCAGCCCGATGCTGGCGAGCCCCGACGATGTGTCGGTGGCGCTCTCACAGCACCGCTCGGATGCGTTGCTGAGTGGCTACCAGGTGGCGCTGGAAAAATTCCGGAACCGAAACAGCACCGCCAGGACGAATGCACCGCCAGCCACTTCGCAGCCGAGCCCATTTGCCGGACTGACCCAGGCCATGTCCCATGTGGTGGGACCCGATGCCTTCGGGCTGAGCCTGCACGGTGGGCTGCTGAAGGCCGAGGTTCAGGCACGGGTGCCTCTCGACAGCCGGCTGGCCGCGGCGTTGGGAGGAACCGATCCGGTGCTGCTGCAATTCCGCAGCCGGACTGCGGTGCTGGCCGATAGCTGGAATGCCAGCAGCGCCAAGGGCACCGAGGCCAGCAGCCTGCAATACCGGGTGGAGCAGGGGCGGCGCCTGCCGTCATTGCAGCGCATTTCCCATCTGATCGAGGAGGTGGTGGGCAGGGCCGTGCCCGATGCGCTGACCGGCTCGGCGCTGGGTGATCCGGAGGTGCTGCTGGACGGTCTCTATTCCCCGGCCCGAGTGCTGATCCAGAACACGGACATGGATGTTCTTGCCCCGGGGGGCCGTGGTTTCCAGGCGCGCCCGGTCGATGTCGAAGTCGTGCCGGCCGATCGGCTGGGGCCGCCGGAAGGAGCGCAACGATGAGCAGGGCGAGCAGACATCCGCGTTGGCATGGCGCTGTGATGGCCCTGTTGTTCGTGCTTGGCGCGCAGACGCAACTCGCCGTCGCGGAGGTGCCGGGTCGGGCTTCACCGGAAACCGTGCTGCTGTCGGACGCGATGGTTGCCGATGGCCTGCTGAGCGTCTCTCGTTTCGAGGGGCGCGGCCAGGTGATCGAGGTGCTGGATGCGCTGGAGCGGGACTGGCGCACGGTCGATCTGCATCCGATGCGTGCGCAGCGTGACGACTGGTGGTCGATCACCCGTATCGAGGGCGAGGTGATCGAGTCGATCGAGCTGCGTCAGCTTGGCGACGGGCACTACGAGGGGCAGCGTATCCGCTGGAAGCATGATTCCCGGGTGGGGGCCGAACTTCAGGACGATGCGCGCTGGTTTCAGGCGTTGCTGCCGGCGCGGGTTCGGATGCAGCCGCCGATCAGTCACCGGGACGGGGAACGACGCAGCAGCACACTGGTGGCTTTTGCCGACAGCGGCGTGTTCCGGCTGGACCAGTGGGTGGAGCGCAAGCTGCAACGTCAGGGCTTCCGGCGCGTGCTCACGCCGGGCAGTCCGCTGCCCGATCGACAGGCTGCGCTCTATGTACGTGCACACGAGGAGATTGCCCTGAGCCTGACGCGCCAGGGGCAAGCGCAGGTTCTGGTGCTGCACTGGCGACGTTGAGAGGAGAGATGCCACGATGAAAACACCTGTCCGCGAACAGCCCGTGCAAAGCCGCACATCGCCTGGTCGCTGCATCCGCTGTATTCGCTGTGAGGCCACGCCGCAGCGCAGGGGGCGGCAGGCTCGCACCCGAACGCCCCTGTGCCCGCCGCAGGGCAACAGCCTTGAGACGTTCAAACCCCCTCGCACCCTCACGCCTCTGCGCCCGCGCATTGCCAACGGGCGAGGCTCAAGGGATCGCCTCATCCGGAGAGCCGAGCGATCCGGCCTAGGCTGTACCACCGGGCGGCTGATCCCAAACCGGGCAAAGACGCGCATGATCTCGATCCGTGCAGCGCAGCTTTCGGCGCAGTCGGGGCAGGTTGCCATCGAGTATCTGTTGCTGACGGTATTCGTCGCCCTGGTGCTCTGGGGCGACGGCGGGCAAGCGCTGAACGCACTGCTGTCGAGCATTCAGTCCCATTACGCCGCTTTCACTTACGGAATGTCATTGCCATGAATGCGATCGTTCTCCGAATCCTGGACCGTCATCGGAATCTGCTGTTGATGGGGGCTGCCCTGCTGTGCGGGGGCATCGCCGTATACGCGGGATCGCGCTATATGGACGAGCGGCTGCAGCAGGAGCGTCTGCGCCTGGCGCCGGCCGAGCAGCAGTTGGTGGATATCGTCGTGGCCCGCCGCGATCTGGACAAAGGCGAGGAAATCAGCGCCGAGACGATGGCGCTGCGTCAGGTTCCCGTGGATTTCGTGCCCAGTCACGCCATTCTGCCGGAGCAGTTCGAGGCGCTGGTCGGGCAGCGCTTGCTGGTGCCGATGCGATCGGGCGAGGCGCTCTCGTCGATGGCCTTGCTGTCGCTCGACCAGCAGGGCTTTTCCTCACGTCTGAAGCCCGGTGTCCGGGCGTTGACGATCTCGGTGGACGAGATCAATTCGATCTCCGGCATGTTGCAGCCCGGAGATCGCATCGACCTGCTGCTGACGGCACGTCCACCAGCCGCAGCAGGGCGGATTGCCGACCATGAAAGCACCGTGCCCCTGCTGCAGAACCTGCTGGTTCTGGCCACTGGGCAGCGGGTTCGACCGGGGCATGACGATACGGTGGATTCGCGTGGATTCTCGGCGGTGACGGTCGAGGTGGAGCCGGCGCAGGCACAGCGTCTGGTTGCAGCCCAGCGGGCCGGACGCCTGACCGCGGTGCTACGCAATCCGGGCGACAGCGTGGCGATGGCGGCCACGCCCATCGATCTGCGCCATCTGTTCAACCAGCCCCTCAGTCAACCGGTCGCCGCGCCCAGGCGGGTCGTGCGTCGTGATACCCGCCCGCAGATCATCATGGGGGGCATGGGCCGGGCACAGCTTCAACCGATGGGTGTGCCAACGGGTGTACCGATGGGGGCGCCTATGGGGGCGCCGATGAGCGCACCGATGAGGGGCACCGTCTCCGATCGCCCCTCGCCGGAAGGGGAGGCGTCGGAGGGGGACACGAAACGCACACCTGCCATCGGCGCTGCCCGTATGGCCGCAACCGAGGTCTCCGGCGCGCAGAACCCCCGCTGAGTCGCCCTCCGCAGCCGCCGACAGCCCCGCCTGTTGGCAGCGGCAGGACGCAGCGTATCGAGGCGAGATCGTCACCAAGCGCTTTGTTTGATTAGGAAGCAGATCATTCGATGGCGCCTGAAAAACCTACTGACTGGAACTTGAACATCATCAGCTCACGCAGGCAGCACCAGATGCCCGCGTGACGGAACGGAGAACTTCCATGATTGCCTGCTCCGAAATTGCCCGCTCCGAAGAACCGTCGAAGCATTCGTATGTCGCACGAGGCCGATTGCAGCATCTGAGCGCCGTTCTGGTTGCAGGGCTTGCACTGCAGAGCGTGGGGGGCAGCGCCTGTGCCGATGAACCCCGGGCGCTGGCACCGGCTTCAAGTGCCGCGCTGGTGTCTCAGACCAAGGCCGCGGCCGCCACGGCAGGCGCACCGGCAGCAGCTGGAGACGGAACTGCCACAGCCTCCGGCCGCGTTGCCAGCACCGCCCGGACGGCCACCTCATCGGCTCAGCGCTCCAACGTGGCTTCCGCATCGGCAGAAGGGCGGGAGCTGCGCGTGAAGCAGGGGGGACAGAGCGAGCACAGATCCCGTTCCGAAAGCCGCGATGCGGTCGAGCCGCTCACCCTGGCCATCGGGCAGGCCCATCTGCTCGATGTGGGAGCCATTCGGCGGGTGGCGGTCGGCAATGGCCGCATCCTGCAAGTCAATGCGCTGGATCAGCGTCAGTTGCTGCTGCTGCCCGAAAGCGCCGGTGAAAGCACGCTGCATCTGTGGCTGAGCAACGGGCGCATCAAGCGCTATCGGGTTCTGGTCACGCCGCGTGACGTGCAGCAGCTGGTCGAGGAGATCAACGATCTGCTGGGGGCGGGCAACGGGGTGGTGGCGCGGGCCAGCGGTGACAAGGTGGTGCTGGAGGGCAGCAGGCCGACCGAGGAGGGCAGCTATCGGGTGGGTGAGATCCTGAAACGCTATCCCGAGGCGATCAGCCTGGTCAGTCGACACGGCTTCGAGCAGATGATCAATCTCGAAGTCCGGATGATCGAGATCAGCCGCAATGCGCTGAAGCAGCTTGGGGTGCGCTGGCATTCCGGGGCAGGCGCCTGGTCGATGGCTGGACCGAGCTTCGGGGTGCTGGGCGACTTCAAGCGCAGCACCGCTTTCATGCCGGGTGGTGGCGCCGAGGCGGCAGGATTTGCAGTGGCGAATCGGATATCGCCTTTTGCAACAGTGGCTTCCTGGGCTGGGTCGATCGGTTCGGTGCTCGAGGCGATGGTGCAGAACGGTGAGGCCGCCATTCTCGCCGAGCCTCGACTGTCGGCACGCTCGGGCGGAACAGCCCGTTTCGTGGCGGGCGGGGAGCTGCCCTTGCCGGTCCTGGGGGGCAACGGCTCGGCATCGGTGCAGTTCAAGGAATATGGCGTGCGCTTCGATGTGTCGCCGGTGGTCAACGAGCTGGGCATCATCTCGGCCAGCCTGCATACGGAGATCTCGTCGATCGACGCGGACGTGATGGTGCGGGAGATGCCCGGGCTGCGCAAACAGAGCGCCACGACCGATGTGAATCTGCGTGCAGGGGAGACACTGGTGATTGCCGGCATGGTCAGCCAGGAAATGTCGGGCGCTATCGAGAAAATTCCGGGCCTGGGGGATCTGCCGATCATCGGCCATCTGTTCAAGTCCAAGCGCTTTCGCAATCGGGAAAGCGAAATGATCGTGCTGATCACACCAAGGCTGGCCGATTCCGGGCCTTCTGAAAATGCCCGCGCCGAGTCGGTGCAGCAGCGCTATCAGGACATGAAAGGGCGCTTCAGCATGCTCGACTGATGGGGCAGGGGCCGATCGGTCTGTGTGACGAGGGAATCACGAGGGAAATCAACAGCGGAGCCGGACGCGCGGCGCTTGTCGTCGCGCCGGACGGCGTCCGCATCGATCGACAGAGGTGATGCTGTGCTGGACGTGCTGATTGACGAGGATGGCGTTCAAACCAGAACCATCCGGGTGACACGTTTCCCGTGTCGGATCGGGCGCAGTCGGGACAACGAAGTGCCGTTGGGCGGCTGGCGGGTGGCACGGGTTCATGCCGAGTTGCACCAGGTCGGACGCGGTTTGAAGCTGGTCGACATGGGGACGATCGCTGGCACGCGTGTCAACGGCGAGCGCGTGGTCGAGTATGGGCCGTTGTCCGAACGGGATGAAATCCTGGTGGCGGGCTACCGCCTGCAGTTGCAGGGGCGCGCATTGCATGAGCCCGCTGCAGCCGAACAGAGAGATCCCCGGGGCTTGGCGGCGTGGGAGGCGACGGAGCTGTCGGGCGAAGGCCCAGCATCCGCAGATACCTCGCATCGGCCGTCACGACCTCATGAGCCGGAGGGCGGAACGCCGGAATGCACGGCCCGGCAGGAAGCTGACACCGGTGCAGATCAGCACCTGCATCCTGTGGCCGCGGGTGATGCACAGCCCGGCAGTGGAGCACATCCATCGTCGCTGCGGCCGCGGCGCGGCTCAGAGGACGGTGCCGACGCAGGTGGCGGGAGCAGTCTCTTTGTTGGCAGACATGCGCCACCTGAAGGCGGGCAAAGGGCAGCCGAGCCCTGCGAAACCGGAAACACGACTCAGCATGGTGCGGGAGCCGATCCTGCCGTCGGCACAGATTCAGGCGCAGGCATAGTCGTAGGCACAGGCACAGACACAGACATGGGCACCGTCGGCACCAACGCAGCGCTGTTGGGCTGGCGTCGTACCGTGCACCGGCAGTTGCTCGAGATGATGGATCTGCGCCGCAGCAACCTGGCGCAGTTCTCGAACGATCAGTTACGGGCCGAGGTGCGTGCCGTGGTCGAGCGGATCGTGGCTGGCCTGAAAAACCTGCCGCCGGACATCGATCCTGCGGTGCTGGTGCAGGATTGTGTCGATGAGGCGGTCGGACTGGGGCCGTTGGAGCGGTTGATGGCCGATCCGCTGGTCAGTGAGATCATGGTCAACAGCGCCACCGACATCTTCGTCGAACGTCGTGGCTGCCTCGAACAAGTGCCTCTGGCCTTCTCGGATGATGATGCGATCCGCAACGTCATCGAACGGATCGTGGCACCGCTGGGCAGAAGGATCGATGAGTCCTCGCCGCTGGTCGATGCGCGCCTGCCGGATGGGTCGCGGGTCAACGCCATCATCCCGCCGGTGGCACTGAAGGGGCCGACGATCACCATCCGACGCTTCAATCGGACGGTGATGACCCCGGCGACGCTGGTGGCCAATGGCAGTGCCTCAGCGGCGATGATGGATTTTCTGGCGATCTGCGTGCGGGAGCGCAAGAGCATGATCGTCTCGGGTGGGACGGGTTCGGGCAAGACCACGCTGTTGAATGTGCTCTCCAATCTGATCCCGATCGGTGAACGTCTGATCACCATCGAGGATGCGGCCGAGCTGAAGCTGATGCATCCGCATCTGGTGTCGCTGGAGGCCCGTCCGGCCAATGCCGAGGGGCGGGGAGCGGTCACGATCCGCGATCTGGTCAAGAACGCGCTGCGGATGCGCCCGGACCGGATCATCGTCGGCGAGTGCCGGGGCGCCGAGGCACTGGACATGATGCAGGCGATGAACACCGGCCATGAAGGCTCGCTGACGACCGTGCACGCCAATGCGCCTCGGGATGTGCTGTCCCGGCTGGAGGTGCTGATGCTGATGGCGGGGCTGGAACTGCCGCTGACAGCGCTGCGCGAACAGCTGGCGAGTGCCGTGGATCTGATCGTGCATCAGGCCCGCTTTCCCGATGGTTCCCGCCGCATCACCTCGATCACCGAAGTCTGCGGGGTCGAGAGCGGCCGCATCCAGTGCCAGGAAATCTTCCGATTCGA
>JBHADS010000178.1:0-4212 GCA_041855185.1 Lautropia sp.
CCGGACAGTTCCTGCGCCTCGACCTGGCGGCATCGCCCCGGGCGGACGGTCCATTGCTGCACTGGCTGAACGCCAGTGGTCTCACGCAGGTCGATCAGCCCCTGAGCATGGTGCGCCCTGCCCCTGGCACCGGAGGAAGCGCGCCCGACACCGGAAGAGAAGCGCCTGGTGCTCCCGACGCTCCCGGTTCGCTGGCGCCGGTATTGGCGCTGGTCTCGCAAGCCACCGGCTGAGCACCGGCTGTCGCGCAGGCGCTGAGGCAGCGCGCGCCGGCCTCACCCTTGCCCCTCCGAAACGTAGCCGGGCGCGGGATCACAGACGATCGCAGACACCCGCAGGAACGGCCCTGCCCCTCCTCCAGGCCCAGCCCCTCCTCCACCGGGGGCGGACAGGCTGCACCGCGGGCGCTCCCGGGCAGCCCCAGCAGGCCAGGCGGAATAGCAAATGCGGATGATTTCTCTTTCGTATAATCTCCGGACCCCGGATTCACCCACGAAGCGATCGGCACATGCTGAAGCCGGCCGCTTCGAGCCCCCGAAACAACTTGGATCGTTATGATTGCGCACACCTCCTTCCGCAAGACCCTGCTGGCCGCCATCGCTGCCGCGCTGTCGATCTCTGCCGCCCAGGCAGCCCCCAAGGAAGTCACCGACATCCAGGGCCGCAAGGTCAAGATCGAGTCGCCCGCCAAGCGCGTGCTGCTGGGCTTCTACTTCGAGGACTACATGGCTGTCGGCAGTGAGAAAGCCTTCGACAACGTGGTCGGCATCTCGCGCGAAGCCTGGGAGGGCTGGCGCCCGGCCAACTGGGCGCTGCACACCGCCCACCGCCCGTCGCTGAAGGAGATTCCCGATGTCGGCGAGGTCGAGGTCCAGAGTTTCTCGGTGGAAAAGGCGCTGGCGCTGAAGCCGGACGTGATCGTCCTCGCAAAATGGCAGTACCTGGGTCTGGGGCCGGATGTGGACCGGCTGGAGCAGTCGGGCATCCCGATCGTGGTGGTGGACTACAACGACCAGGATGTGAAGAACCACGTCGCCAGCACGCTGCTGCTGGGCGAGATCACCGGTCAGCAGGCACGCGCCCGCCAGATCGCCGATGAGTATCAGGCGGCCATCGACGAGATCACGAAGCGCATCGCCAAGGCCGGCGTCGCCAAGCCCAAGGTCTATGTCGAATTCGGCAACAAGGGGCCGTCGGAGTACAGCTTCAGCTACGGCAAGAACATGTGGGGGCCGATGATCACCACGGCCGGCGGCGAGAACATCGCCGCGCCCTTCGTCGAATATTGGGGACCGCTGAATCCGGAGCAGATCCTGGCCTCGCGCCCGGACATCGTGCTGATCTCGGGCACCGAATCGAAGAAGAACCCGACGGCGATGCTGATCGGTGAAGGCGTCGCGCGCACCGAGGCGCAGAAGCGGCTGGCCGGCTTCACCCAGCGCGCAGGCTGGTCGGACCTGCCCGCAATCAAGAACGGACGCATCTACGGCGTGTATCAGGGCGCCTCGCGCAGCATCACCGACTACCCGTCGATCCAGTACATCGCCAAGGTGGCCTATCCCCAGCTGTTCAAGGATATCGACCCGGAAGCGAACTACATCGACTTCTACAAGCGCTACCTGCCGGTGGTGCCCAGCGGCACCTTCTATACCGGCCTGAAGGACGCCGCCCGGTAACAGGATATCCGCACACGGTACTGCCGCCCCCCTGCCCCGGCTGCTGCAGGGGGCGGTTGGAGCCCTGCGTGCCCTCCTACCCCCCGGCCTGCAACGCACCGGAGCATGTGATCAGCCGATCACACGCCCTTTCCCTCCTGGTCCCTCCCCCCCTTCCCCGCTGTCCATCCCACCATGTCCTCCTCCCAGGCAAGCCTCGACACGCTGCAGCAGGCGCTCGTCAGTCAGCGGCGGCGCGAATCCCGCCGCCTGCGCTGGCTGCTGATGCTGCTGCTCGTACTGCTGGGCACGCTCGTGCTCGATATCGCCACCGGGCCTTCGCTGATGCCACTGCCCGATGTCGTCGCGACGCTGCTGCAACCGGATGAAGCCTCGGCCGGCACCCGTGCCATCGTCTGGGACATCCGGCTGCCGATCGCGCTGATGGCGATCGTGGTCGGCTCGGCTCTGGGGCTGGGAGGCGCCGAGATGCAGACCCTGCTCGACAACCCGCTGGCCAGCCCCTACACCCTCGGTCTGGCAGCGGCCTCGGGTCTGGGGGCGGCGCTCGGGCTGCATGCCGATGTGCTGGGCTTGGAGATCGAGCCGCTGATCAGCGTGCCCCTGGGCGCCTTCATCATGTGCATGCTGGCAGCCTCGGTGCTGTTCGGCATCGCCATGTTCCGGCAGGTCAGTGCCCAGACGCTGATCCTCGCCGGCATTGCCCTGCTCTTTCTGTTCCAGTCGCTGCTGTCGCTGCTGCAATTCATGTCCTCGCCCGAGCTGAACCAGCAGATCCTGTTCTGGCTGTTCGGCAACCTGTCGCGCAGCACCTGGGCCTCGCTGTTGATCACCACGGTAGTGACGGTCTTCTGCACCGTCCTGCTGATCCAGGACGCCTGGAAGCTGACGGCGCTGCGGCTGGGCGAGGCGCGTGCCCGCAGTCTGGGGGTGGACGTGGCGCGGCTGCGGCTCAAGACCCTGGTGCTGGTGGCGCTGCTGACCTCGACGGCGATCAGCTTCGTCGGCGTGATCGGCTTCATCGGTCTGGTGGCCCCGCACATCGCCCGGATGCTGGTCGGTGAGGACCAGCGCTACTTCATTCCCCTGTCGATGCTCTGTGGCGCCGTGATGCTGTCGGCCGCCTCGGTGCTGTCCAAGACGCTGATCCCCGGCGCGCTCTTTCCCGTCGGCGTGGTCACGGCGATCATCGGCGTGCCCTTCTTCTTCTGGCTGATCCTGGGCTGGAGGCGTGGTCATGCTTGAAGTCGAGCAACTGTACCTGCAGGCCGGCACGCACCCGGTGGCCCGCGGCTATTCGGTGGCTTTCCAGCCCGGTGAGATCACCGCCATCATCGGCCCCAACGGCTGTGGCAAGACGAGCCTGATGCGGGCACTGTTCGGCGAACTCAGTCCCAGCGCCGGCCACATCCGCCTGAACGGCGACGACATCCGTCAGACCCGCCTGCCCCTGTGGCGCCAGCGTTTCGGTTACATGCCGCAGGACACCCGGCTGGATCTGGATCTCAGCACCTTGGAAGTGGTGATGCTGGGCCGTCTGGACCGGCTGGGCATGCGGGTCGATGACGAGACCGTACTGGCGGCCCTGAAGGCGCTGGATGCGGTCGGATTGATGCACATCGCCGAGCGCCCGATCCATGCGCTGAGTGGTGGGCAGCGGCAGATGGCGCTGTTTGCCCAGGTGCTGCTGCGCTCACCCGAAGTGATGATGCTGGACGAGCCGGTCAGTGCGTTGGACATGCGCTATCAGGTGGTGCTGATGGACCACCTGCACCGTCAGACCCGAGCGCAGAACTGGATCACAGTGGTGATCCTGCACGATCTGAACCTGGCAGCCCAGTATGCCGACCGGCTGGTGGTGCTGGCCGACGGCGAGCTGCAAGCCTTCGGCCCTCCCCCGGAGGTCATCACTGCCGAGCTGATCGGCCGCCTCTATGACGTACCAGTCGACGTACAGATCGACCGCTTCGGGCACCCGCATGTACGCACGATCCGCTACCAGAGCAGCACTTCCAGCGCCTGCGAGGAAGCCGGCACAGCCAATGCCCCGGCGGTTTCGGCCACCCAGTGAGCACCGCCGCGGCCCCCTTTCATTCCTTCCCTGATCATCATGAAGAAAACGTTTCCCATTCTTTCGACCCTCTGCGCCTCGCTGCTCTTTGCAGCCACACCTTCGCAAGCCGCCGAGCATGTCGTTCAGATGCTGAACAACGGCAAGGACGGCAGCATGGTGTTCGAGCCGGCCTTCCTGCAGGTGGAAGTCGGCGACACCGTGGTCTTCGAGCCGACCAACTCGGGCCACTATGTGCGCTCGCTGGCCGTTCCCGAGGGCGTCGCGCCCTGGAAAAGCGAACTCGACCAGAAGTTCAGCGTCACCATCGACAAGGAAGGGCTGTACTTCTATGACTGCCCACCCCATCTGATGATGGCGATGATCGGCATGATCCAGGCCGGCAAGGCCAGCAACCGCGAAGCCGTCGAGAAGGCGGTGAAAGCCAATCGCGGGCGGATGATGATGAACGGCAAGCGCGCCGAC
>JBHADS010000179.1:0-4980 GCA_041855185.1 Lautropia sp.
CTGGAAACGATCTCCTCGTGCCATACGGACCGCCCCGACCCCTCATCACGGCACGACCAACCCGATCGCACCAAGGTGTCCAGACCCCGCAAAACGGCCGTTTCTTGAATCGTTTCCCTTGATCTCAGCACCAGGGAAACCGCGTCACTCGCTTTGAAAGAGCGCGAATTGTACGCGCTCCCGCCCTCTATGCAAGTAACCTAAGTTTGCGCCGTGCATCCAGAAAACACGCCCGACACCGGCGCCCACGCCCTGCGACGCACGCCGCCCCAGGGGAGGTCCCCTGACTTCCGCCTGGGGCGCCGAAACTTTTCGTATGATGACATCAAAGGCTGTGGCGGATATGCCATGCCCCCAGACTTCATGGCTTGCGTCGTGCACGCGGATGAGCGGCGTCATAAACCGCCGCCAGATGCTGAAAATCCAGGGCGGTATAGATCTGGGTGCTGCCGATGCTGGCATGGCCCAGCAGCTCCTGCACCGCCCGCAAGTCGCCGGATGACTGCAACAGATGGCTGGCAAAGGAGTGGCGCAGCACGTGCGGATGCACATGGGTGGGCAGCCCCTGGCGGATGGCCAGCTGCGCCAGCCGCAGCTGCACCGAGCGGTTGCCGAGCCGGCGTCCCTGCTGCGAGATGAACAGCGCCGCCCGGTCGGCTCCCGGCAGCCGTTGCAACAAGGCTTCGCGCAGCGGCAGCCAGTCGTCGAGCGCCTGCAGTGCCGCGCGGCCCACCGGCACCGTGCGGCGCTTGTTGCCCTTGCCCAGCACCTGCACCTCCGCCGATGGCCGATCCAGCCAGGCGATCGACCGGTAGCCGCGGCTTTCGTCATCGACCCAGCGGTGGTCCAGCGCCGTCAGTTCCGACAGCCGCAACCCGCTGGAATAGAACAGCTCGGCCATCGCCCGGTCGCGGCACAGCAGCCAACTGGCCTCAGCCTCCGGCAGATCATCGACCAGGCGCACCGCCTGATCGACCGGCAGCGCCTTCGGCAGCCGCTTGGGGCGCTTGGGAGCCCGCACCGAACGCACCGGATTCAGCGCCACCCGGCCCTCCTCGGCCAGCGCATCGAAGAACCCCCGCCAGACCGACAGGCGTCGGGCCAGCGAAGTCGGCGCCAGCCCCTGCCGGGCAGCCTCCGCCACCCAACGGCGCACATCCGCATCCTGAACCGCGCCCCAGTCCCGGCGCCCTGCCGGCAAAGCCCCCAGCAAGCCGAGCAGCACCTGCAGCTCCCGACGGTAGGCGGCCAGCGTGTGCGCCGAATAGCCGCGCTCGATCCGCAGACGCTCCAGATGGGCCTCGACGGCCTGGGCGGCGGCCTCCAATCCGCTCAGTCCCGCGCCGGCAGCAGCCGCGACAGCGCCGCCCCCGCCATGTCGGCCAGCTGGTCCAGCACCGCGGTGCCCATGCCCAGCTAAAAGCGCTCGGGATCGTCGCTGGCCAGCACCAGCACCCCATAGGCGCGGGTCTCGTTGCCGGCCCGCAGCGGCATCACCGCCATCGAGGCCAGACCGGCGCCCCGATCCGGGAACCAGCCGAGGATCTCATCCGTCGCACAGGGGCCACAGTAGGGCTGCTCCAGCCGGTCGGCCCATTGCTGCAGGGCGGTCGACACCGGCCCGGTCGAGGTATCGGGCACCGGCAGCTCGGCCCACAGGCGCACCAGCACCGCAGGCACCTCGAAACTCCGCCGCAGGCTGCCGACCAGAACCGAAGGCAGACGCGCCGGGTCCCGCTCGCCGAGCATCGCATGGCCCAGCGCCTGCATCTTCATCGACAGCGCATCGTTCTCGCGGCCGATGCGCAGGAAATCGGCCAGACGCTTCTCCAGCCTCTGGTTGGCCTCGCGCAGCACCGTCACCTGACGCTCGATCAGCGATATCGCCCGCCCCCCATGAGGGTGCTTCAGCTTCAGCTGGCTGAGCAGCTCGCGTTGCTGCTCGAAGAACTCGGGATGTTTCTGCAACCACGCCAGCACCTGCTCGGCGTTCAAGGCCGTCTTGCCACGGGCGCCGGAAACCCGGCCTCCCGTCATCGGCTCGCCATCGACGGAATTCATCACAAGAACCTGACAATCAATCGTATTGATAGGGATCACCTCGGGGCGGGCCAGTCAGCCCGACAGCCCGATCGCCCGGCGCGGCCGGCGGCAACGCCAGCCACAACCGGCTCAGCGCCCCGCCGGAATCTCGACCTCGGCGGAGAACACCGTCTCCGCCGGTCCGGTCATCAGCACCGGCGCCGGCTGCCCGTTGCTGCCCGCCCAGTGGATACTCAACGTGCCCCCCCGGGCATGGACGCGCACATCCTCGTCCAGCAGGCCGAGCTGGATGCCCGAGACCACGGCCGCGCACGCGCCCGTCCCGCAGGCCAGCGTCTCGCCCGCGCCGCGCTCGTAGACTCGCAGCGCGATCTCGCTGCGCGACAGGATCTGCATGAAACCGGCATTGACCCGGGCCGGGAAGCGCGGATGCCGCTCGATCAGCGGCCCTTCCTGCTCCACGGGCGCCCGCTCGACATCCTCGACGCACTGCACCGCATGTGGATTACCCATCGACACCAGCGACACCAGCCGGGTGCAGACCTCGCCGCCGGCACGCTCCAGCGCCAAGGGCCACAGCAGCGCCCGATGGCGCTGCTCGGGAACCAGTCCCCGCGTCGAGAAGGGCAGCGCGTTCGGATCGAAGGAAGGCTCCCCCATATCGACCTGGACCTGCCCATCGGCCATCAACCGGGGCATGATGATGCCCCCCTTGGTCAGCACCCGGATGCTCGATTTGTCGGTCAGCCCGCGATCGTGCACGAAGCGCACGAAGCAGCGCGCCCCGTTGCCGCATTGCTCGACCTCGTCCCCGTCGGCATTGATGATCCGGTAGACGAAATCCAGCCCGGCCGGACCGGCCGCGGCCTGCTGTTCGGGCGTCGGCCGCTCGACGATCAGGATCTGATCGGCCCCGACCCCCCGATGCCGGTCCGCCAGCCAGCGCCATTGGCCCACGCTCAGCGCCGGCATGCCCGCGGTCGCATCGATCACCACGAAATCGTTGGCAGCGCCGTGCATCTTGGTGATGTTCAGCTTCATCCCTGCTCTCCTGCCTGCTCGGCCTCCTCCTGCCGCACCTCCCGCGACGGGGAGAGGCCGGCATACAGATCGGGTTCACCCGGAGGCCGGGTCTTGAAACGCTTGTGCGTCCACAGATACTGCGCCGGCATCTCCAGCACCCGCTCCTCGATGAAGGCATTCATCCGGCGGGTCGCCTGCTCCAGATCCTCGCCCGGATAATCCTCCCAGGCCGGATAGAAGCGGGTCTCGTAGCCCTCGTCGGTCATCCGGGTCACACAGGGAATCACCCGCGCCCCGGTCAACTGCGCCAGGCGCCCCACCGAGGGCACCGTCGCCGCCGGCACCCCGAAGAAGGGCACGAACAGCGAATCGCGGGCGCCCAGATCCATGTCCGGCAGAAAGTAGAAAGGCACACACTCGCGCAGCTTGCGGATGGCGCCACGCAGCCCGTCCTGACGCGACAGCAGCACGGCGCCGCTGAAACGGCTGCGCCCCTCGCGCATCGCCTCGTTGAACACCTTGTTCTTCTGGTTGGCGAACATGGTGAACATCGTGTGATCGATGGTCAGCCGGGTGCCGCCCGCATCCATGCCCAGAAAATGCGGCGCCAGCAGAATCACCGGCTGGCCGGCATGGGCCTCGAAATGATGCAGATCGACCAGGCGCACCATCCGCTTGATCTCCTCGACCGGCCGATACCAGAGCACGAAACGATCGAGGAAGCTGCGAGCGAAGAACTGGCAGTGCGCCCGGATGATGGCCCGCCGCTCGGAGGCCGGCATCTGCGGAAAACACAGCCGCAGGTTGATGTCGGCGATCCGCCGCCGCTCACGCGCTCCCCAGTACAGCAGAATGCCCCCGACATTGCCGATCCGGCGCAGCCAGGCATAGGGCAGTCCCGACAGGGCGCGAAACAGCGACAGCAACAGTTGCGAGAGGTTCATGGCCGAGTTCCTTCCAGCACAGAGGCATCGCGCCCGCCCTCCTGGTCATCGGCAGACTCGCCCGGCGGCTCCACGCCCCCCGGCACCTTGTAGCGGTTGTAATTCCAGACATACTGATCGGGATGGCTGCGCACCAGTGCCTCGATGCGCCGGTTGATCGCATCCGGCGTCGGCAGCTCGGGCATGTCCTCCAGCCGCAGATCCCAGCCCTTGCCCCCGGGCCGGCGCCAGACCGCCAGCATGCAGACCCGCGCCCCGGTCTTCTCGACCAGACGCTGGGGCAGGGTCATCGTGAAGGCCGGCCGCCCGAAGAAGTCCGCCCAGCGTCCATCCCCGGCCGAAGGCACCTGATCCGGCAGGATGCCGACCGCCTCGCCCCGCTTGAGCGCGCGCAGCATCGCCCGCACCCCGCCGGTATCGGCGGGCACCGGCGTCACCCCCGACTGGGTGCGCGCCACCTTCAGCAGCTGGTGCAGCGCCTCCTGCCGCGGCGCCTTGTACAACACGGTGATCGGCGCGGAAGCCCCGTAGGCACGGGCGCCCAGCTCGAAGCTGCCGATGTGCGGAGTCAGGATGATCAGTCCTCGGCGATCGCCTGCCGCCTGTCGTGCCAATGTCTCCTCTGCGAGACAAGTGATGCAATCATGGTCACTGCAGGACAGCAGCACACTGTCGCTTCTGAACCACAGAAACGCACTCTCCAGCGCTGCCCGCCCTGCGGCCGCTGCGCTTCCCCAGGCCAGCCGATGGTTGTATAACCCTGCGGTTTTCAGGTTGTTACGGGTCTTGGCCCGCATCCCCGAGCTGCACAGGTACGCAACCCTGCCGGCCAGCGCGCCCAGCGCGTGCAGCAGCGGCAAAGGAAGCCAGGCCAAAGCTTTCACTCCCTTGATCAGCAGGGAAGAAACAGGGCTGGTGTGATTGATTTCCGTGGTTGGAGAAGTCACCGTCGCTATAATTTACGAGGCCA
>JBHADS010000180.1:0-2905 GCA_041855185.1 Lautropia sp.
CGGCACTTCGGCAAACAGCTCGCGGATCGGGGTGAACAGGCCGGTGTAGGTGGCGGGGTTGCTGCGTGGGGTACGGCCGATCGGGCTCTGGTCGACGGCGATCACCTTGTCGAAGTGTTCCAGCCCGTCGATACGGGTGCAGGGCGCGGGTTCGGCCTGGGCGCGGTACAGTTGTCGCGCCACGGTCTTGTAGAGGGTGTCGTTGATCAGCGTGGATTTGCCGCTGCCCGAGACGCCGGTGACGCAGACCAGGAGCCCGACCGGGATATCGACCCGGGCTTCCTTCAGGTTGTTGCCGGTGGGCTCGATGATGCGGATCTGCTTGCGGTCCGGCGCCTTGCGGGTGGCGGGCACCTCGATCCGGCGGGCACCGCTCAGATACTGGCCGGTCAGCGAGGCGGGAGAGGCGATGATCTCCGACACCGTGCCCTGGGCGATCACTTCGCCGCCATGCTCGCCGGCGCCCAGGCCCATGTCGATCACATGGTCGGCGGCGCGGATCGCATCCTCGTCGTGTTCGACCACCAGCACGGAGTTGCCGAGATCGCGCAGGTGCAGCAGGGTCTTCAGCAGCCGGTCGTTGTCGCGCTGGTGCAGGCCGATCGAGGGCTCGTCGAGCACGTACATCACGCCGGTCAGGCCCGAGCCGATCTGCGAGGCGAGCCGGATGCGCTGGGCCTCGCCGCCGGACAGGGTGTCGGCCGAGCGTTCCAGCGACAGATAGTCCAGGCCGACATCGTTGAGAAAGCGCAGCCGGCTGGCGATCTCGCGCACGATGCGCTCGCCGACGGCGGCACGCGCGCCATCGAGCTTCAGATCCTCGAACCAGCGGGCGGTTTCGCCCAGCGTCCAGCCGCTGATCTCCCAGATCGGCTTGTCGGCGCCGGCCGGCCCCACCCGCACATGCCGGGCATCGATGCGCAGCCGCGTGCCCTGGCAGGCGGGACAGATGCGGGTGTGCTGAAACTTCGCCAGCTCTTCGCGGATGTGGGCGGAGTCGGTCTCCTGGTAGCGGCGCTCGAAATTGCGGACGATGCCCTCGAAGGGCTGGGTCTTGGTGCTGGGCTTGCCGCTGGCGCTCAGCTGGGTGAAGGTGATGCTCTCGGTGCCCGAGCCGAACAGGATGATGTTGCGGGCTTTCTCGGGCAGTTCCTCGAAGGGCAGATCCAGATCGAAGTCGTAGTGGGCGGCCAGGCTCTGCAGCTGCTGGTAATAGTATTGGTTGCGCCGGTCCCAGCCCCGGATGGCGCCAGCGCCCAGGCTCAGATTCGGAAACTGCACGATCCGGGCCGGATCGAAGAACAGGGTGTGGCCGAGCCCGTCGCATTCGGGGCAGGCGCCCAGCGGGTTGTTGAAGGAGAACAGCCGGGGCTCCAGTTCGGGCAGCGACCAGTTGCAGATCGGGCAGCCGAACTTGGAGGAGAAGCTCAGTGGTCTGCCGGCATCGGCGTGGCCGGCCTCATCGCTCGGGGCTTCGGCGCCGGCGCCCGCGTCGCTGCCGGCAGGCGCCGGCATCGGTTGGGCGATCACCCGGCCGCCAGCCAGGTTCAGTGCGGTTTCCAGCGATTCGGCCAGCCGCTGCTTGGCACCCTCCGAGACCTTCAGCCGGTCCACCACCACATCGATCGAGTGTTTCTGCTGCTTGTTCAGCGGCGGCACCTGATCCAGCTCGACGATGCGGGCCGCTTCCTCCTTCTGCCCCTCGGTGCGGATGCGCACCCGCACGAAGCCCTGGGCCTGCAGCTCCTCGAACAGATCGAGGTGCTCGCCCTTGCGGTTGTGCACCACCGGCGCCAGGATCATCAGCCGGGTGCCTTCGGGCAGGGTCAGGATGGCATCGACCATCTGCGAGACGGTCTGGGTTTCCAGCCGCTGATCGGGGTGGTCGGGGCAGTAGGGGGTGCCGGTGCGCGCGAACAGCAGCCGCAGGTAATCGTGGATCTCGGTGACGGTGCCCACCGTCGAGCGCGGGTTGTGGCTGGTGGACTTCTGCTCGATGGCGATGGCCGGCGACAGACCCTCGATCAGATCGACATCGGGCTTTTCCATCAGTTGCAGGAACTGCCGGGCATAGGCCGACAGCGACTCGACATAGCGGCGCTGGCCTTCGGCGTAGAGCGTGTCGAAGGCCAGCGACGACTTGCCCGAGCCCGACAGGCCGGTGATCACCACCAGCTGGTTGCGCGGGATGTCGAGCGAGATGTTCCTGAGATTGTGGGTGCGGGCACCGCGTACCCGAATCTGGCTGTCCGAGGCTTTCAAGGCAGAGAAGGTTGTGAAGGCTGGAGAAGGCGAATCGTCGATCGTTGCCGCGCGGCTGTGCGACATCGGGCGAGCAATTGGGCCATGCGCGTACAACAGGGCAACCTGTGATCCTATACCGAACGGGATCGGCTTGCAGGAGCGTGCTGATACCATTGCGGCGGAGCCACGACAGACAGAAAGAGCCGCGAGCCATGAGCACGGATGATCCGCAGAGCCGGGATGATCGACCCTTCGAGCCAACGCGCATGTCGGCGACGGAATTGCGTGCCAGTCTGTGGCTTGCCAGTCTGTATGCGATCCGGATGCTGGGCATGTTCCTGGTGCTGCCGGTGTTTGCGCTGCATGCGGCCGGGCTGCCCGGTGGTGACGATCCCTTCTGGGTGGGCTTTGCGCTCGGCATCTACGGGCTGACGCAGGCGCTGCTGCAGATTCCTTTCGGGGCTGCCTCCGACCGCTGGGGGCGCAAGCCGGTGATCACGGTCGGCCTGCTGGTGATGGCCGCCGGCAGCGTGCTGGCTGCCGTGGCCGATTCGGTGGCGATGCTCGCCATCGGCCGGGCCATTCAGGGGGCGGGCGCCGTCTCGGCGGCCATCAGCGCCCTGGTGGCCGATTCCACCCGGGATGTGAACCGCAGCAAGGC
>JBHADS010000181.1:0-3165 GCA_041855185.1 Lautropia sp.
CGTCGTCGATGCCGATCAGGATGTCGCCCGTGCGCACCCCGGCCTGTTCGGCCGGACTGTTGCGCACCACGCCGGCGATGATCGCGCCTTTCTGCTGCAAGGGCAGCTCCAGCGCCTCGGTCAGCTCCGGTGTCAGATCCTGGGGCTCGACCCCGATGTAGCCCCGGATCACGCGGCCGTGGGTGATGATCTGGTTCATCACCTCCTGCACGATCGAGACGGGGATGGTGAAACCGATGCCCAGCGAGCCCCCGGTGCGCGAATAGATGGCGGTGTTGATGCCCAGCAGACGGCCTTCGGTATCGACCAGCGCGCCGCCCGAGTTGCCGGGGTTGATGGCTGCATCGGTCTGGATGAAGTTCTCGAAGGTGTTGATGCCGAGCTGGGTGCGGCCGAGGGCCGAGATGATGCCCATCGTCACGGTCTGGCCGACGCCGAAGGGGTTGCCGATCGCCAGCACCACATCGCCGACCGACATCTCGTCCATCGTACCGAACTCGATGGCGGGCAGCCCTTTGCGTTCCACCTTGAGCACTGCCAGATCGGTGTCGGGGTCGCTGCCGATCAGCTTGGCCTGCAGACGCTCGCCATCGGCCAGAATCACCTCGATCTGCGTGCCGTCGCCGAGCACGTGGTGGTTGGTCAGAATGTAGCCATCGGGGCTGGCGATCACGCCCGAGCCCATGTCGCTTTCGGGGTTCTCGGCTTCGCCGTCCTCTTCCTCGGAGAAGGGGGCGGGCAGGCGACGCTTGCGGGGTGGGCTGTCGCCGCTGCCTTCGTCCTCGGTGCTGGCCACGCCATCGTTGCGTGCCGAGATGCTGACCACGGCCGGCGTCGCTCGCCGGGCGGCTTCGCTGTATGACAGAATCGCGGAAGCAGGTGCGTCGACGGCGGGCGGTGTCGAGCCCGGGGCAGCGGGACTTTGCTCGGCCGCCGACGGGAGGCGGCTGCGTTCGGGCAGCCATTCCGGGCGGAAGGTGCTGATGGCGAACAGTGCCGCGACCACCACGGTCACGGCCTGGGCGAACAGCAGCCAGAGTTTTCTCATCATGCCCGGGCACCTGTCATGAATTCCGGCCTGAAGCGGTCAGCGCCGGACACCAGGAGGCACGGCGTGTCGCCCTGGTATCTGGAAGGCATCTTGGAGAAAAATGAATGGCGCATGTGTCAGTGTCTGTCCCGACCGGGGATCTGCTGAATCACCTCAGTGATCTCTTGCGTCCTGCCGATATCAAGGATTATTCCCCAAACGGGCTGCAGGTGGAAGGCAAGGGGCGGATTGCCCGCATGCTGTGCGCGGTCACGGCCTCGCAGAACGTGGTGGATCGGGCCGTGGCCGATGGCACCGATGCGCTGCTGGTGCACCACGGCTATTTCTGGAAGGGCGAGGATGCCCGGATCATCGGTGTCCGCAAGCGCCGGCTGGCTGCGCTGCTGAAGGCGGATATCAATCTGATTGCCTACCACCTGCCGCTGGACGTGCATCCGGTCTACGGCAACAACGCGCAACTGGGGCTGCTGCTGGGCTGGCCAGCCCAGGGGTACGGCGGGGAATCGGTGGGCAAGGATGCGCCGCTGATTGCCTGGCACGACCTGCCGGCGCCGATCGACAGCGACCTCCTGCGGCAGCGTCTGGACGAGCGTCTGGGCCGTGCGCCGCTGCTGGTCGGCGAGCTGGGGCGTCCGATCCGGCGCATTGCCTGGTGCACGGGCGGGGCGCAGGATTTTCTGCAGCAGGCCATCGATCTCGGGGCAGACGCCTTCATCAGTGGTGAGATCTCCGAACGCACCACCCATCTGGCGCGTGAGGCCGGCGTCGTCTATGCCGCTGCCGGTCATCATGCCACCGAGCGGGGCGGGGTGCAGGCGCTGGGCGCGCATCTAGCCGAGCACTTCGGTATCGAGGTGCGTTTCGTCGACGACCCCAATCCGGTCTGAGCGGGGCAAGGCCGGGACAGCACCGAGGCAGCACCGGGACAGCACCGAGGCAGGATCAGGGCAGGACCAGGGCGGAACTGACCGGAACTGGAGCGGAACTGCGGCGGAGCAGGGGGCAGGGGGGGCTAGGGGGAGGGCCGGCGCAGGGCCAGCGCAGTACGGCGGCGCAGGACGCCAAACGGCCTTGCCAGGAAAAACGCCCCGGCCTGTTTCCAGCATGGCTGGCAAGAGGGCGGGGCGCTACGGTGAGACCGGGGCCGGGACGAGACGGTTGGTTGCTCGTCCCTTCAGGATGCGTCGAGCGGCGCCAAAGGCGTTCCGGCGCATGAACCGGCCGCCCTGGGGCGGCACGGTCCCGGTATCAGCCTGCCAGGAATCAGGCGGCTTTCTTCTTCAGCTCGTCGCGGATTTCACGCAGCAGCGTGATGTCTTCCGGCGTGACGGGGGCCTCGGCCGGCTTTTCCTTGATGAAGGCTTTCTGGGCCTTGGTGTACAGGCGGACCATCTGGAAGATGATGAAGGCCAGGATCAGGAAGTTGATGAACACCGTCAGGAAGTTGCCGTAGGCAAACAGCGGCACGCCGGCTTTGTTCAGCGCGTCGTAGGTCATCGGGATGTTCTCGGGCACCTTCGACGACAGGACGATGAAGTAGTTGGAAAAGTCGAAGCCGCCGAAGATGGCGCCGACCACGGGCATGACGATGTCCCGGACGAGCGAGTCGACGATCTTGCCGAAGGCACCGCCGATGATCACACCGACGGCGAGGTCGACGACGTTGCCCTTGAGGGCAAACTCTCTGAATTCCGACATCATTGACATAGCTGTTTCTCCTGGCCTGCTGATAGCTGTTGAGTGGGTAGGATCGTTTGGGATGTGACGTGGCATCGGCGCGATCGACCGCAAGGCCATTTCCGAGAATCGAGCGGGCGCCACCAAGGGCTTGGGCAGGGGGCGCGCGAAGGCAAAGAGACCCCATCGGGCACAAGGGTGCCGTCGCGGGTCATTTGCAGCCGCGATCTCGCTTCCACCCAGGCTATTAGGGATTATCCCTGTATCGTTCCGGAGGGCGCAAGCGCTTCTCAGAAGGGTTCACATCGCTTTGCAGGCGGAGAATACTGTGACATGCCGCCGGATTCCGCGCAGATCCGCAGGAAATGGCGCCTACAGACGCCGTGGGCGAATCCGGCGCGGACCTGTCGTGGCAGGGGCGATGAAGCAAGATCTCA
>JBHADS010000182.1:0-4273 GCA_041855185.1 Lautropia sp.
CGATCGTCTGGCGGGCCGCCGCACGCTGGCCGGGGTGCTGGGCGCACGGCGTGCGCAGTGGCTCTATGCGCTGTTGCTGCTGCTGCCGTTTGCGCTGCTGCTGGTATTCGCCTTCGTGCTGGATCTGCCCGGCCTGATCCTGGCGCCCTTGCTGGCCTTGCCGGGCGCCGGCGTGCTGATCGTGCTGTTCGGGCTGCGGCAGGGGCGGGCACTGAATCTGCAACTGAAGCAGACCGCATTGCTGCAGGCGCTCATGGCGCTGCTGGTGCTGATGGCGCTGCTGTTCTGATCCAGAGGGCTTCGCTGATTCCGGCGGGGCGCATCTGGCCCGTGTGGCGGGGCGTGCGCACTGTCGTCAGATTGTCATGATCCTGTGCTTTCATGGCAGCGGCAGGACGGGAAGGTCCGGGATGCCCGGCGCCCTGAACGGTTGACATCGGTGGGGTGGCGGCCTTTTCCGGCCTGCTCTGTGCAATTGCTGGAATGACGAAGGAGTGACTGGATGCGTCTGTGTGTGTTCTGTGGTGCCAGTATCGGGCGTCTGCCCCGCCATGCGGAAGTGGCTGCCCAGCTGGGGCGGAGCCTGGCCGAAGCCGGTATCGGGCTGGTCTACGGCGGTGCTACGGTCGGCCTGATGGGCACGGTGGCGGATGCGGCGCGGGCCGCCGGCGGTGAGGTGATCGGTGTCATCCCCCGCTCGCTGGCCGAGAAGGAAATCGCCCACAGCGGGCTGAGCGCGTTGCATGTGGTCGGTTCGATGCACGAGCGCAAGGCGCTGATGGCCGAACTGTCCGACGGGTTCATCGCATTGCCCGGCGGGATCGGCACCTTCGAGGAACTGTTCGAGATCTGGACCTGGGCGCAGCTCGGCTATCACGCCAAGCCGGTGGCGCTGTTCAATGTGGACGGCTTCTACGATCGGCTGCTGGCCTTTCTGGATCAGGTCACGGACGAGGGCTTTCTGAAGCCGGTCCATCGCGGCATGTTGATCACCGAACGCGAGGTCGGCGCGTTGCTGTCGGCCATCCGCAGCTACGAGGCGCCCACCGTGCCCCGCTGGATCGGACCGAGCGATACCTGAGCGGGGCTGCCCGGCTCATCGGGGCCATCAGGTCCGTCGAAGATCATCGGAGCCATGCTGCGGGGCATGCGGATGGCGCTGCCCTGGACGCGGTGTGCGGCTACACGCACGCCGCAGCATGCACACGGCGGGACTCATCGCAGGCGCTTGAGCCGCTGCTGCAGCGTGGCTTCCGACAGCGCACCCACGCGGATATCCACCAGACGACCGTCGGCCGTGAAGAACAGCGTGGTGGGCAGGGCGGGCTGACCGAAGTGGTAGCCGGACCGGCCCTGCGGATCGAGCAGCATGTGCTCGAAGTGCAGGCCGTGGCGCTGCAGAAAGCGCTGCACGGTGGCGGCATCTTCCCGCTGATTCAGCAGAATGAATGCGATCTCCGGGTGGCGCTGCTGCGCTTCGGCCAGCACCGGCATCTCCCGCACGCAGTGGGGGCACCAGGTGGCCCACAGATTGATGACCAATGCTTTGCCGGCAAACTGTTCGAGCGCGACGGGCTCGCCGCTGAGGGTGCTGAACTGCAGATCGGGCAGCGGGACGCTGGGCCTGCGGGCCGGATCGAGGCCCAGGATGCCGCCGATGCCGATCAGGCTGGCGCAGAGCATTGCAGCGACCAGACCTGCGCGCAGACGCCGGTTGCGGCGCATCTGCCACAGCGCCAGCAGCCAGGCGGCACCGAGCCCGATCCAGGGATCGAAGCCGCCATCGCGCAGATCGATGATGTCGATCGGATGGGCCAGATAGGCATCCCGATACTGGAGCACGAAACCGATCCGGGCCGCGAGCAGCGCCGGCAGCACGATCCGGTTGAAGAAGATGGGCTCGATCGCCGCCTGCTCCCGCCGCCGCGCCCACCACTGGCCGACCAGGGTGGCGAGGACGATGGCAGCGATCAGCACCAGCACCGAGAAGGACAGTGACAGCGGGCCGAGTTGCAGGGTCTGCATCGTCTGGCGGGCTCGCTGTGATCAGGCGGGCTTGCGGGCCAGCATCGTGGCGAAGCGCAGCGCGATGCGATTGCCGTTGGCATCGGTCTTGTGCAGCTGGCCGGGGTTCTCGTTGTATTTGAGCAGCTCCCAGTCGGCGTAGAGCGCCTTCAGTTCTCCCTCCTTGAACGGAGCCGGGAAGGGCTGGGTGCAGGGATAATCGGCCGTGTCCATCGCGCTGACGATCAGATTGCAGCCGCCCGGCGCGGTGTGTGCCTGCATCTGAGCAATCAGCGGCCTGATTGTTTCCGGTTGCAGGAACATCAGCACCACGGTCGAGAGGATGAAATCATAGGGGCCGGCGAAAGGCAGGGCATCCGGTGCGTTGGCGGCCTCATTCAGATCGACCTGCCGGACCTGAAGCCGGGTGGCGAGTTTTTCTTCGGTGGCGATGCGCTGCAGGTTGGCGAGTCTTTCGGGCGCATGGTCCCAGGCTTCCACCTCGAAGCCGTTGAGTGCCAGATAGAGCGCGTTGCGCCCGTTGCCGCAGCCCAGGTCGAGGGTGCGTCCCGGCTTCAGAAACGCCATGGCGGCCAGCACTTCGGAATGGGTGGCGGTCAGCCCGTACTTCTTGGCGAAATAGTCCTCGGCCGTGCAATAGAAGGCCAGCTGGCAGCGGACATCCGGACTGGTCGAGACGATCCGATGCCACTGCTGCGGTTCGATGCGCGGCGGCTGCGCATCCACGGTAAAGACATGCGTCTCGGTGATCTCCCCGGCCTCGGACATGAAGGCGAAATTCACCGAGCCCTGCAGCACCGTCAACTGCGCCCAGGTGCCCGCCTGGGTGTTGTGCTGCCGAAGGAAGCCCTCCGGAATGGTGTCGTGCTGCCAGATCGGCAGGGTTTTGTAGCAAAGCAGTTTGGCCATCGGCGTTCTCCAGCGGGATGGGGGCATTGTAGACTCTGTGCCTGCGCCCGGATGCCGGATGGAGACGGGCTGATCGTGGGAGGGAAGGGACGATATGTCGCGTTCGGACAGCATGGAGCATGGCCTGGGTGTGCTCGGCGTGCTGATGGCCGCCGTGCTCTGGGGCACCACCGGGGTGGCGGCCACCTTTGCGCCGGAGGTCGGCGCCGTGGCGATCGGTGCGGCGGCGATGGGGCTGGGCGGGCTGATGCAGGCCGCGATGGCGATCCGCCCGATGCGGCGCTTTCAGGCAGGGCTGCGCCAGCAGTGTCCGTGGCTGCTGGCCGGTGCGGCGGCGGTGGCGATCTATCCCTTGGCTTTCTACGCTTCGATGCGGATGGCCGGGGTGACGATCGGCACCGTGGTGTCGCTGGGATCGGCGCCGTTGCTGTCGGCGCTGATCGAGATGCTGCTGGACGGGCTGCGCGTCAGCGGCCGTTGGCTCGTCGGTGCTGCGCTGGGCGTGCTCGGCATGGCGCTGCTGAGCCTCGCCGAAGGTGGGGGCGCACACGCTGCTGATACGCCGGCTGATCATCAGACGGCTTCCATGCTGATCGGGGTGGGGCTCGGCCTGGTGGCCGGACTGACCTATGCCTTCTACTCGTGGGTGGCGCGGCGGATGATGCAGCGGGGCATTGCGACGCCGGCCGCGATGGGCACGATGTTCGGGCTCGGGGGGCTGATGCTGATGCCGGTGCTGCTGGCGACCGGCGCACCGTTTCTGGCCTCGTGGCAGAACGCCGCCGTCGGGCTCTACATGGCGCTGGTGCCGATGTTCATCGGCTATCTGTGCTTTGGCTACGGGCTGGCCCGCGTGCCGGCCAGCACCGCCACGACGATCACCTTGCTGGAGCCGGTGGTGGCTGCGGGCCTCGCTGCCTTGATCGTCGGCGAGCGTCTGCCGATGCAGGGCTGGATCGGCGTGGGGCTGATCATGCTCTGCCTGCTCTGCATCACCTGGCCGGGGAGGGGCAGCGCAGGTGGGCCGGGCGGGCAGAAATAACAGGCTGTTCGCAAAAGTGGGTTGAAACCTTGAACGCTTGTTCGCGGGTGCCCCAGGAGGGCAGACGCTTGGATTGGCAGCGAGGGCAGGATGAAGTAATGTTCATCGGTTCAGCGCTGGTAAGCGATGATGATGAAGCATGGCGAACAACACGCTTTTTGGATGTCGAAACAAAAAAACCCGCATAAGAAGCGGGTTTTGTTTTCAACCCCCGACTTCCTGAGAAGGGGGTGGTGCCCAGGAGAGGACTCGAACCTCCACACCATTGCTGGCGCTAGGACCTGAACCTAGTGCGTC
>JBHADS010000183.1:0-4567 GCA_041855185.1 Lautropia sp.
CCGATCATCAAGGGTTCGGCGCTGAAGGCGCTGGAAGGCGACACGAGCGAGATTGGCGAGCAGGCGATCATGGCGCTGGCCGAGGCGCTGGATTCGTACATTCCGGAGCCGGAGCGTGCGGTGGATGGCACGTTCCTGATGCCGATCGAGGACGTGTTCTCGATTTCGGGTCGTGGTACGGTGGTGACGGGTCGTGTGGAGCGCGGCATCATCAAGGTTGGCGAAGAGATCGAGATCGTGGGTATCCGCGATACGCAGAAGACGACCTGCACGGGCGTGGAGATGTTCCGCAAGCTGCTGGACCAGGGTCAGGCAGGCGACAACGTGGGTATTCTGCTGCGTGGCACGAAGCGTGAGGACGTGGAGCGTGGTCAGGTGCTGGCCAAGCCGGGCACGATCAAGCCGCACACGGAGTTCGAGGCAGAGGTGTACATTCTGTCGAAGGATGAGGGTGGTCGTCATACGCCGTTCTTCAGCAACTATCGTCCGCAGTTCTACTTCCGTACGACGGACGTGACGGGATCGGTGACGCTGCCGGAAGGCACGGAGATGGTGATGCCGGGCGACAACGTGAAGATGACGGTGAAGCTGATTGCGCCGATCGCGATGGAGCAGGGTCTGCGCTTCGCGATTCGTGAAGGTGGCCGTACCGTCGGCGCCGGCGTGGTTGCCAAGATCATCGCCTGATTTCGTTTCAACCAACATTCATCAGGATAGGGGCGTGTATGCCGCACGCCTCTCGCTCTTTAAGGAACAAGCATGGCAAACCAGAAGATCCGTATCCGTTTGAAGGCTTTCGATTACAAGCTGATCGATCAGTCCGCCGCTGAAATCGTTGATACGGCCAAGCGTACTGGCGCTGTTGTTCATGGCCCCGTGCCGCTGCCGACGCGCATCGAGCGTTTTGACGTGCTGCGTTCGCCGCACGTCAACAAGACTTCCCGTGACCAGCTGGAGATCCGTACCCACCTGCGTCTGATGGATATCGTCGACCCGACCGACAAGACGGTCGATGCGTTGATGAAGCTTGATTTGCCTGCCGGTGTGGACGTAGAGATCAAGCTGCACTGATTCTCGCGCTTCGCAAAGCTGGAAGGATCTGCGGATTCCTTCAAGCCGAAGGGGACTTCGATCCCCTTCAACCAAACCTGTCGTTCCCTACCCGGGCCGGCAGGTTTTTTTTGGCCTGCACTCAGACGACAGGAGGAGATTCATGTCAGGAATCAAGGAACGCATCGAAAAGAGCTTTGCCGCGCAGGGATTGATGCAGACATTGGGTGCGGCACTGGTCCATGTGTCGGAGGGCGAAGTGCATATTGCATTACCGTTCTCGTCGCATCTGTCGCAACAGCACGGTTTTCTGCATGCAGGCGCCACTACCAGCGTCGTCGACAGTGCCTGTGGCTATGCGGCGCTGACCAAGGCCGCCCTGGGCTATGAGGTCGTCAGCGTCGAGTTCAAGATCAATCTGCTGCGCCCGGCGCTGGGCAAGCATTTTCTGGCGGTGGGTCGCGTTCAGAACGCCGGCCGCAATCTGACTGTCTGCACCGGCGAGCTTCGTGCCTTCAAGGAAGAAGGCGAGACAGCTTACAAAGTCGTCGCCTTGATGCAGGCGACGATGGCGCTGGTGGCAACGCCGCCCGCGAACGGCGCCGGGCCGGCATAGGGATGAATCCATGCTGGGCGCGCGTCGCAGCGGTGCTCAGAGGATCTGATGCCCCGCCCGAGACGGCTGATGCATCAGCGATCGACCGAGCCAGCCGGGATGGCGCTCAGATAGGTCTCCACATCGTAGGCGTTGTTGCTGTTCCAGGTGGAGTTGAACAGCATGCGCGTGAAGTCCGGATTGACGGTCGCGTGCGGTTCGGTCCAGTAGGAATGCAGATTGCCGGTGGATACCAGGTTGGAGTCGACGTGGGCGATCGGCCGGATCGTCGGGTTCGCGTTCAAGCTGACGGCGAACATCTTGCGATGCAGCCATTGCTGGCGTGCGGTGTTGCGGATGTTGACCGAGGGGCTGTCGGCATGTGCGGCGGCGTAGGTGGACACCAGCACCCAGCCCGGCTTCCTGTAGGCTTTGCCCGAGAAATGCAGGGCCGTGACAGTACGGGCCGGATAGGCAGGGAACAGCGAGGTGCGCCGACCGGTGTCGAGGTTGACCATGAAGATGTCGCCCACCCGATAATCGACCGAGACATAGGCATCGACCCGATTGCGGTCGAAGGCGATGTCGGAGTGCTCGGATTTGTGCTGAAGCTGCAGCCACGGCCGACCCGTGGCCGGGTGCGCACTGCGGAAATCGCGGGTGTAAGCGCGGGTGCCCAGCGAGCCGTCGCTGGAGACGACGCAGTATTTGCCGCTGGGGCTCATGCTGACATGATCGGGGCGCTCGCTCAGATTGAGGCTGCCGACGATGCGCTGTGCCTGCATGTCCCAGGTGAACACACCCAGGATGCCGCCCCAGCCGTTCTCGGCCTGGAAGCACCAGTAGCGGCCATTGGCCGAGGGCGCGCCTTCCGAGCGGGTCCAGGCGAGGCGGGCCGCGGGCCAGCGGGCTCGGATCTGGCCGCTCATGTCGGAGACCAGGCGCGACTGATTGGTGCGTACATCGATCTGGTAGATCTGCATGCCGTAGCCGTCACGGGCCAGATACCAGATCAGATACGGATTGGTCGGGTGCCAATGGGCTTCGGCAGCACCCGCGGGCCCCTGCAACTGGCGCACCTGGCGCAGCGTGCGGGCATCGTAGACATACCAATAGCCGTTCATGGCGTAGATCAGCATATAGGTGCTGTTGGCATTGAATGCCTGACGACGCGAATAATCGTTGCGCCGGAACGCCTGACCGTTGCTGACGCTGTTGTCGGTGACGCGGGCGATGCAGCTGCGATAGTTCGGGTCCTGATAGGCACTGCGCAGCCCCGGCTGTCGGTTGTTGGGGATCAGAGCCTTTTCCTGGCCCCGCAGCAGCAGCTGGTTGCGTTGCAGGATAGTGCGGCAGACATCGTTGCTGGCGACGGCCTTGCTGTCGGAGACCAGCTCGGTGCCGGTTTCCGATTCGGTATCGAGCGTGCTGAGTGTCGTTGCGGACAGTTCGTCGCTGTCGATCGTGGCTGCTGCGGCTTCGGTGCTTTCGGAGGTGCCCGAGGAGGACAGCGCGCCATCGCCTTCGCTGCCACCGCTGCCGCAGGCAGCGAGGCCCAGCAGCATCGGCAGAAGCAGCATGCGAAGCCGGTGTCCGGGTGCACGGGGGGTGAGCGGCGCGTTGGCCGGGGCTGTCGCGGTGAGGTGATCGGGGCGCAGAGGCGTGTCGGGCGTCGACAGATTCACGAGAGCATTTCCATGAAAGAAGCACACACCTGCCCACAGGCGCGCAGCGCCTGGCCTGGGCAGAACTCGGGAGCGTAACCGGGGCCATCCTGGTGATGGGTGTGTCGCCCGACCCGGTTCGCCGCGCAGAGGGCTGCACAGAAGATGCCGGGCAGGCCGATCCGGCGGTGCCGTCGTGAGGCGTGCTCACGTCGGACCGCTCAGCCCGCAGGTTTGAAGGCGCTCGTCCCGGCAGCTCCCGGGAACGGAGGGAGCGTTCACCCCGCCCGGCGGCAGCCGTCAGGGTTCTGGGACGCGGGAAGACCGGACACCCGGACCTGAAAAGTCGGGGACCGACTCGGGTTGCGGACAGGCCGCCGGACCCGATGGTGTCAGCGCGATCAGAGAGGCCCGGACGATGCATGGCCCATGCGTCGCCCGGGGAATCACCGTGTCAAGTGATGTCGCTCAAGATGATACGTCTAATCACAAACAGTGAGAATTAGTAACGATAAGTATTTTGTCGTCAGTTTGTAAATTTCAGCGGCTTTTGACGACATGGGGCTTACATCAGGTGTGATCTGGCCTCATCACACGCCAGAACGGCTTGGGCACACGTGTTCTTCATCGGCTCTTAAGCGTTCCTTAAGTTTCGCTCCCTAAGATCACGGCACTGATTCGGAGCAGAGTCAGATTCGATCACCTGCCTCCGTGGGGCATGCACCACGTCGGGCCTTCTGCTGCTACTGCTGTGTCCCTCACTCGTCTCTCCGAGGGGCTGGGCGCCACGGGCGCTTTTTCGTCCCAGCCATACTCGCCCCGCTTCCTCTTCACCCACCTGCTGTTGCCGATCAGCGTTGCACTCCTGCTGTCCTGGGCGCTGATGAGTGCGGGCGGTGATATGTGGTTGGCCGACAGACTCTATGCCTGGCAGGGCCATCAATGGCTCTGGCGGGATACCTGGCTGACGAGTGACGTTCTGCACAAGGGCGGGCGGAACCTGAGCCTGCTGGCATGGCTGCTCGTGCTGGCGCTTACCGTCTGGTGCTGGCGCGCTTCGGGGCGCAGTGCGCGGGCCGCAGCACTGCGTTGGCCGTTGCTGTACCTGGTGCTGGCTGTGGCCTTGTCCTCCGGGCTGGTGTCGCTGCTCAAGTCGGTCAGCAACATGGATTGCCCCTGGAGCCTGCAGCGCTACGGCGGCACGCTGCCTTTCATCGGTCTGTTCGAGTCGCGTCCGGCGGGCATGGGGCGAGGCGTC
>JBHADS010000184.1:0-4506 GCA_041855185.1 Lautropia sp.
GCACCAGCTGATCCCCGGCACGCTGCACTATCGTGCCCCCAACCCGGCCCTGAACCTGGCGCAGACCCCCTTCCGGGTGACGGCCGAGCACACGCCCTGGCCGGTGGTGCCGGGACAGCCGCGCCGGGCCGCGATCAGCGCTTTCGGCGTCGGGGGCACCAATGCCCACGTCATCATCGAGGAGACGCCGCTCGACACCGCGGCCGACGCCCAGGACGAGCCCCACGATCCCGACGCCCTGTGGCTGCTGCCCCTGAGCGCACGGACCGGCACCGCACTCGACACCCAGCGCCAGCAGCTTGCCGCCCACCTGTCGGCAGCCGGCTCCGATCACCCCCGTCTGCCCGACGTGGCCTTCACCCTGGTGCATGGCCGCAGCCCACTCGGCGAGCGCCAGTGCGTGGTCGCAGCCAGCATCGAGGAGGCGATCGAAGCCCTGTCGGCCCGCCATTCTGCCAACCGGCTGCAGGCCCGTGCGGGCGGCATCCAGCAATGGGTCTGGCTGTTCCCCGGTCAGGGGGCCCAGTATGCCGGCATGGGCCGGACGCTCTACCAGCGCGAACCCGTATTCGCAGCCGCCTTCGACGAGGCCCTGGCCGCAATCGCCTCGCTGACCGAAGAAGAAGCCCAGGCAGCGATTGCCTCGATGGGGCTCGACACCGCTTCAAGCGTGCATCAGGCCGCACCGACACAACCGGCCCCAGCCGCTTCGGAGGCCGCAGCACCCGCATCACCAGCCGACACGGCCTCATCTGCCGGGGCTACCGCCCACGAAAGCGAAGCGGCCGAGGACATCGACACCCTGATCGGCAGCGCCCAGGTGGCCGAGGACACGCGCAGGGACCGCGCCGCCATACAGGAGCGCGCCGACGCGCTGCGCCGGCGGATTTTCGAGGGGAACGACGGTGAGCTGGCCCAGACCGCGCTGACGCAACCTGCCCTGTTCGCGCTGGAATACGCGCTGGCACGCTACTGGCAGCATCTGGGCCTGCAGCCCGACCGGCTGATCGGTCACAGTCTCGGCGAGTTTGCCGCAGCCGTGATCGCCGGTGTGATGCGCCTGCAGGATGCGGGCCGTCTGATCGCCCTGCGGGGCCGGCTGATCCAGGCACTGCCCGCCGGGGCCATGCTCGCCGTGCGCCTGCCGGCGGATCAGGTGCAGCAGCGTCTGCCGGCCGAGCTGTCGATCGCCACGATCAACGCCCCCAACGCCTGCGTCGTCGCCGGCCCCTTCGAGGCCGTGGACCGCTTCGCCGAAACACTGCAGCGCGAGGACATCGCCCATCAGCGGCTGAACACCTCGCATGCCTTCCATTCGAGCATGATGGAGCCGGCCGTCGGCCCCTTCCAGCAGGCCGTGGCAGCCGTCACCTTGCAGGCGCCTGCCATCCCGATCATCTCGGGACGGACCGGACAGCCGATCGACGCCGAGCGGATCACCGATCCACGCTACTGGGCCGAACAGATCCGCGACACGGTGCGCTTTGCCGACGCGATCGACACGGCCCTGGCCGATGCCGGCAGCGCCTTCCTCGAACTGGGTCCGGGCCAGGTGCTGACGAAACTGGTGCGCCGTGCGGCCTCCAAGGCGGTCTGCGTGCCTTCCTTCGAGCAGAAGCCCGAGGACGAGTTGCGCACCCTCGCGCGGGCCCGTGCGCTGCTGTGGTGCGTCGATGCCCTGCCGCTCGCCGACACCGTGCCGACGACCGGCCGCCGCATCCCGCTGCCGACCTATCCCTTCGAGGGCAAGCGGCACTGGCTGCCGGCACCGCCGGCCTCGGCCAGCGTCACCGGCGCAGTGCCTCCGCTGGCCACCGCCCCACAGCCCTCGATGGACGCGCAAGCGCAGATACAGGCTCAGGCTCAGCAGGCCATGATGGGCCTCGCGCAGCCGGCCGCCACCCCGGCGTTGTCCGCCTTCGCCGGCCATGCCACACCGATGTTCACCAACGCCGCAGGCGCAGCCCCTGGCTTCGCGGCATCCGATTCTCTTTCCACCACTTCCTCCACGTCTACGCCCGACATGAGTGCCAACAACCGACAAGCCGGTCTCCACCACGAACTGGCCCAGACCATCGATGAGGTCTGCGGCATCGAAATCGAGGAGGCCGATCGTGAGCGTCCTTTTGTCGAGCTGGGGCTGGACTCCCTGCTGCTGACGCAGCTCGCCCTGCAGCTCAAGCGCCATTTCAACGCGCCGATCACCTTCCGGCAGCTGATGACCGAGCTGCAGAGCCCGGCCGATGTCGTCCGCTATCTGGACGACACCCTGCCGGCCGACGCGCCGGTGGCGGCCGCTCCCGCCGCCGCACAGGCCGCCACGGCCCCTGCCGCACCGACGGCTGCACCGATGGCCGCGATGATGCCCGCCCAGCCCGCGATGACGGCGCTGACCCCGATGGCACCGGCCGCTTTCGTGCCGCAGGCGATGCCCACGGTCGCCGGTGGCCCGATGCAGCAGTTGATCCAGCAGCAGCTCTACCTGATGGAGCAGCAGCTGCGTCTGCTCGGCGGCCAGGCAGCCCCCGCCCCGCTGCAGCCGATGATGCCCGCCGTCATGCCGGTCGAGGTGCAGACCCCGAGCGCTGCCGCGCCTGCGGCACCGGAAGCGGCCACGGCGCCCGCGCCGCAACGCGCGACCCCGGCGGCGAACGAGACTGCGGCCGAAGAACGCGCCACCGACGATCCGAAGAAAGCCTTCGGCGCCATCGCCCGCATCTACCGCCAGCAGCAGGACAGCCTGACCCCGCGCCAGGAAGCCCGGCTCGACGCCTTCATCCGTCGCTATGTCGACAAGACCCGCGCCTCGCGCGACTACACCGAGCGGCACCGCCCGCATTCGGCCGATCCGCGCGTGGTCAACGGCTTCCGGCCCCGGCTGAAGGAGATGATCTACCAGATCGTCATCGAGCGCTCCAAGGGCTCGCATATGTGGGATCTGGATGGCAACGAATACGTCGACGCCCTCAACGGCTTCGGCATGAGCATGTTCGGCTGGCAGCCCGACTTCGTGCTGGATGCCGTCCGCAAGCAGATGGATCTCGGCTACGACATCGGCCCCCAGCACCCGCTGTCCGGTCCCGTCACCGAGCTGGTCTGCGAGATGACGGGCTTCGACCGCGCCGCACTGTGCAACACCGGCTCCGAAGCCGTGATGGGTGCGGTGCGGATCGCCCGTACCGTCACCGGCCGTGACCGGATCGCCGTGTTCTCGGGCGCCTACCACGGCATCTTCGACGAGGTGATCGTCCGGGTCGGCGCCCGTGGCCGCGCCATGCCGGCTGCGCCGGGCATCATGCCCAACACCGCCGAGAACATCACCATCCTCGAATACGGCGAGCCCTCGGCGCTGGAGTGGATCAAGGCCAACGCCGACTCGCTGGCCGCCGTGCTGGTCGAGCCGGTGCAGAGCCGTCGTCCCGACCTGCAGCCGCGCGAGTTCCTGCACGAGCTGCGCCGAATCACCTCGGAGCAGGGCTCGCTGCTGATCTTCGATGAGGTCGTCACCGGGTTCCGGACCGGCCCCGGCGGCGCCCAGGCGCACTTCGACATCCGGGCCGATCTCGCCTCCTACGGCAAGGTCGTCGGCGGCGGCTTCCCGATCGGCATCATCGCCGGCAAGCGCGAATACATGGACGCGCTCGACGGCGGCGCCTGGCAGTATGGCGACGACTCGATTCCGACGGTCGGCGTCACCTACTTCGCCGGCACCTTCGTGCGGCATCCCCTGGCGCTGGCAGCCTGCCACGCTGTGCTGCAGCATCTGAAGGCCGAAGGCCCGTCGCTGCAGCAGAAGCTGACGCAGGTCACGACCGATCTGGCAGATTCGCTCAACGCCTTCTGCCGCAAGCACGGCGCCCCGATCGAGATCCGGCACTTCGCCTCGGTCTGGCGTATCGTCTTCCTCGAAGAGCACCCCTACCAGGATCTGCTGTTCGCGATGATGCGCAACCGTGGTATCCACATCCTCGACAACTTCCCCTGCTTCATGACCACCGCCCATAGCCCGGCGGACATCGAAGCGATCCGCAATGCCTTCTGCGAGGCCGTGCTGGAGCTGCAGGGCGACGGTTTCCTGCCGCAACCCGAGGGGGTCGAGGAGGATGAGACCCCGGACCCGAACAAGCCGCCGGTTCCCGGTGCCCGCCTGGGCCGTGATGCCGAAGGCAAGGCCGCCTGGTTCATTGCCGACCCCGAGCGCCCCGGTGCCTATATCCAGCTGCAGACCAGCGCCTGATCCCCTATCGATGACAGTCCGATGAATCAAAAATCCAATATCTCCCCGGGGCTGCCCTCCGGGATCACGGGCAAGGCGGTCGATTTCGACCCCTTTGCCGGGATCGAAACCGTTTCGACCATCGAGCAGGTGCTGCACCCGACCGAAGCGCAGCGCGAAGTCTGGCTGGCCGACCGCCTCGGCCGCGAAGCTTCGCTCGCCTACAACGAGGCGGTCGAGCTGCAACTGCGCGGGCCGGTGGACGACAGCACCATCGCGCGGCTGCGCGA
>JBHADS010000185.1:0-4528 GCA_041855185.1 Lautropia sp.
CAGATCGGCCCCAACGACACTGTCCGGACGATCGGCAGGCCCCATTCTGCAGGTTCCGATCACGTGATAGACCGTCGCGCCCTGCGTCTTGGCAAAGTCGAGAAATTCATCATCGGTCTGACAGTCGGCCCCGGGCACGGACTCCCGCACGAAGTACGGACTCATCCGCGCCGTCGCCAGCATCCGGCGCCCAAGGCGCATCCCGTCGATCAGCACACGCTGATCGCGCTCGTCCTGCAGGTAGTTGGGCTGCACCAGCGGGCGCTCGAAGGGACTGGCACTGCGCGCCTGCACATAGCCAAGGCTCTCGGGACGCCCCTGCCAGATGCCCAGCGTCGCACCCGGATAATCATCGAGCTCGCCGATGATGCCGTCGCGGAAGCTGGCTGGCGAGAAAACGCCCTCGATGTCCGGCCGATCGACGGTCGGGCTGGATTTGCAGAAGACATGCACGAGGGAGGCGCTGACGCCCAGCGGGCTGGGCTTGCCGACCAACCACTTGGCTGCCTCGCGCACGAGCCCTGCCCCCCGCACCAACTGGTTGATGCTGGTGACGCCCTTCAACTGCGCCACCATGCGCACCCGATAATGGTCTCGCAGGTTCTGGCCGACACCGGGCAGGTCGTGCACCAGCGGGATCCCCAGCGACTCGATCAACGAGCGAGGGCCAACGCCGGAAATCTGCAGCAAATGCGGAGAGTTGAGTGCACCGGATGCCAGGATCACTTCCTTGTTGGCACGCACCACCTGGCGACTTCCGTGGGCACCTCCAAGTGCGTACTCGACACCAACGGCCCGCCGCCCTTCGAACAGGATACGCGTGACCTGTGCACCGGTCCTGACCACCACACCGTAGCGTTTCATCGCCGGCTTCAGAAAGGCCTTGGCCGAGCTGCAACGATAGCCGCCACCGATGGTTCGCTGGAAGAATCCGCTGCCCGCATGGGTCGCCCCGTTGTAGTCGGGCGTGCGATGAATACCAAGCTCTTCCAGCCCCTCGATGAAGGTATCGCAAATCGGTAGCAGCCAGTCCGGCTCCGACACCGAAAGTTCGCCATTGCGGCCCCGGAAACGCTCGTCTGCAGGCCCGATCTTGCGCTCGGAGCGCATGAAATAGGGCAGTACTTCGGCATAGGACCATCCCGGATTGCCCTGCTCTGCCCAGCCGTCATAATCGGCTCGCTGTCCACGAACATGGGACAGGCCGTTGATGGAGCTCGACCCTCCCAGCACCTTGCCCTGCGGCAGCTCGAAGCGCCGTTCCACGACCGGTCCCGGCTCGACCTTGAAGTCCCAGGTCAGCCGCTTGTTGTAGATCGTCTTCACATAGCCAGCCGGCAAGTGAATGAAGGGGTTGTAATCTGCGGGTCCAGCCTCCAGCACACAGATGCTGGCACCTGTAGCGCCGAGGCGATTGGCAACGACGCATCCCGCCGTACCCGCCCCCACCACGATGTAGTCAAAGCGCCCTCGTTCATCAGCCTGTGCATGCATTGCAATTCTCTCTACCAAATAATGCGCCCCGATACGGGCATGATCAGCTCCCCTCAAACCCCACTTTGGCGAGGCGCACCGATCCGCTACTGAACAGAAGGTGAGCTCCAAATCGCCGAGCAGATGGACAAAACTCGACGCACCGATTTCGGCACATGAAAAACATCCGATATCGGTCGGAACAAAGCTATACAAAGCCCTTCGATCAACGCGAGAATGTTACATCGAAGACTGTTTGAGAAACTTGGAAAATATTTGGACACCAGCGGCACCAGGCCGGAATTCTAGGTGTCCGGCCGAGTTTTCGGATCGAATAGTCGAGCTGCCGCATCGAATAGCCGGATCAGCCGTATCGGGCTGAGCGACGAAAGCGACTCCCTCAAGCACTGGAGTGATATCGTACTGACACGCAGGACGAGCAGGCAGTGCCTTGTATCACCAAGCTGCAACACGGGCGCTGTGATACGTACACCGCAGGGCTTGTTCTTGTAGCGGCGGCGACAGCCCCGCCTCCGTTCAGCCTCATGGCAACGTTTCAGCGCAGCACCAGGTTATCCCGATGGATCAGCTCGGGCTCTTCGATGAAGCCGAGGATGGCCTCGATCCGTGACGAGGGCTGGCCGATCAGCCGGCGTGCGTCGGTGGCGGCATAGTTGACCAGACCCCGGGCCAGCTCGCGCCCTTCCTGATCCAGCACCGACACCAGTTCGCCCCGGCCGAAATCGCCTTCGACCGCCACCACACCCACCGGCAGCAGACTGCGCCCACCGGACAGCAGCGCGCGCGCTGCGCCCGCGTCCACCCGCAGCCGCCCCCGCACCTGCAGGTGGTCGGCCATCCATTTCTTGCGGGCGGCCAACCGTTGCGTAGGCGCAACAAAACGCGTTCCGATCGATTCACCGGCCATCAGGCGCTGCAGCACGTCCGGCTCGTGGCCCGAGCAGACGATCGTCGAGGTGCCGCTGCGGCCGGCTCGCCGCGCTGCCAGCACCTTGGTCAGCATCCCGCCGGTGCCCACACTGCTGCCGGCGCCGCCCGCCATCTTCTCCAGCCCGGGGTCGCCGGCACGTACTTCCTGCAGCAGCACGGCGTCGGGGTTCTTGCGTGGATCGGCCGTGAACAGTCCCTGCTGATCGGTCAGGATCACCAGCCATTCCGCCTCGGTCAGATTGCTGACCAGCGCCCCCAGGGTGTCGTTGTCGCCGACCTTGATCTCGTCGGTGATCACCGAATCGTTCTCGTTGATGATCGGCACCACCCCCAGCGCCAGCAAGCGATTCAGCATCGATCGGGCATTCAGGTAGCGCCGTCGATCGGCCAGATCCTCGTGCGTCAGCAGCACCTGCGCCGTGACGATGCCGTGACGCCGGAAGCTGGTTTCATAGGCTTGCACGATCCCCATCTGGCCGATGGCAGCGGCCGCCTGCAACTCGGCCACCTCGCGCGGCCGACGCGCCCAGCCCAGGCGCTTGACCCCCTCGGCGATGGCTCCGGACGAAACGAGAATGATCTCGGGCAGGATGCGTGCCGGTTCGCCCCCTTCCTGCGAGGCATGCTCGTGCGCACGCTCGGCCATCCGGGCCCGCAGCGCGGCAATCTGATCGCTCCAGTGGTCGAGCTTGGCCTGATCGATCCCCTGACCGCCCCGCGTCACCAGCGACGACCCCACCTTGATCACCCACCGATGCGCAGGCTCCTTCATCACCGACACGGCTTGCTCTCCTTCAAAAACACTTCAATCTGTACCGACACGCCCAAGACCCGCAGTGTGCCGCCAGACGCGCCGAAGGCGCCACGGTCTGTGCCCGGCAGGCAACGGCCCTCCCGGCAATCGAGATGCGTCAGGACGGCCGGTGGCGCTGATATCGCGCGGCCACACCGCTATGCCTGCCCGGCCCCCTCCGCTCCGAGCGACTGCTGCCCGGCCTCGGGCTCGGTGCCGTCGAAACGCACATCCGGCTCGACCACCTCCGGCGGACGCAGTGTCTCCAG
The DNA here is from genome assembly GCA_041855185.1 of Lautropia sp. GTDB lineage: Bacteria > Pseudomonadota > Gammaproteobacteria > Burkholderiales > Burkholderiaceae_E > Lautropia. Next base: position 3,487 of record JBHADS010000185.1, read on the forward strand.
AAAGCCCCAGATGTCATAGCAGAGCTCGCGGCAGCCCTGGCCGGCAATGGCCGAGATTTCGTAGACCGGCCCCTGCCAGTCGAGCGCCTGCACCAGTCGCGCGCGCACCTCCGCCACCTCGGCCGGCTCCATCATGTCGACCTTGTTCAGCACCAGCCAGCGCGGCTTCTCGTAGAGTTCCTGGTCGTACTTGCGCAGCTCCTCGATGATGGTCTGCGCTTCCACCACCACATCCCGGTCCGGATCGAAGGGGAAGACATCGACCAGATGCAGCAGCAGGCGGGTGCGCTGCAGATGGCGCAGAAAGCGGTGCCCGAGGCCCGCGCCCTCGGCTGCGCCGCCGATCAACCCCGGCACGTCGGCCACCACGAAACTGCGGCCTTCGTCGATGCGCACCACCCCCAGATTCGGATGCAGCGTCGTGAAGGGATAGTCCGCCACCTTGGGCCGGGCATTGGAAATCTGCGTGATCAGGGTCGACTTGCCGGCATTCGGCATGCCGAGCAGCCCGACATCAGCCAGCACCTTCAGCTCCAGCTTCAGCCGGCGCTCCTCGCCCGGCCAGCCCTTGGTTGCCTTGCGCGGCGCCCGGTTGGTGCTGGACTTGAAATGCAGATTGCCCAGGCCACCATCGCCACCCTTGGCCAGTACCACCCGCTCACCATGCAGGGTCAGGTCGAAGAGCAGCTCGCCCGTTTCCTCGTCGCGGATCTGCGTGCCGACCGGCATCCGCAGCACGATGTCATCGCCGCCCTTGCCATACTGGTCGGAACCGCGGCCGTTCTCGCCGCGACGCGCCTGGAACTTCCGCGTATACCGGAAGTCGACCAGGGTGTTGATGTTGCGGTCGGCTTCGGCCAGGATCGAACCGCCACGGCCACCGTCGCCGCCATCCGGCCCACCGAAGGGAATGAATTTTTCGCGGCGGAACGAAGCCGCACCATTGCCACCGGAACCGGCGATCACCTCGATCCGTGCTTCATCGATGAATTTCATATCGTTCTCCCGCGAACAGGCTGCAAGCTGCCATCGATTGTAGAGC
>JBHADS010000186.1:0-4239 GCA_041855185.1 Lautropia sp.
CCTGGGCAAGGTCTCGGTGCCGACCGACGTGGTCAACGCCACGCTGGCACAGATGGAGGAGAACGACCTCGACCCGGCCGCCACCGCCGATTGGTTCCTGAAGAACCAGCAGCAGGTCTGGAGCAGCTGGGTGCCGGCCGAGGTGGCCGAGCGCGTCAAGGCCAGCCTGTGAGGACTGCCGATGTTTCCTGAAGTCTTTTCGTCAGCGGGCTTGAGAAAGGCCATCGATCAGTTTGTTGACTATCTGGTCACGAACTATGCAGACACGCTCGAAGCGATGTCGGCACCGTTTCTGAAGGCGCTGGTCTGGCTCGAACAGCTGCTGCGCACCTCGCCGTGGTGGAGTATCGTGCTGGCGGTGGTGGTGGTGGCCTGGCTGGTCAGCCGCAGGCTGGTGCTCAGCCTGGCGATGGGCGCGCTGCTCTGCGTGCTCGGTCTGCTGGGCCTCTGGGATGCCGGGATGCAGACGCTGGCGCTGATGCTGCTGGCAACCGCTCTGTCGGTGATGATCGGCATCCCGATCGGCATTCTGATGGCGCGGGTCGACTGGCTTCGTGCCGTGCTGCTGCCCCTGCTGGACGTGATGCAGACCATGCCGAGCTTCGTCTACCTGATCCCGGTGGTGATGCTCTTCGGCCTTGGCAAGATTCCGGCGCTGATCGCCACCATCATCTATGCGGTTCCTCCGCTGATCCGACTCACCGATCTGGGCATCCGTCTGGTGGACCGCGAAGTGCTGGAAGCCTCGCGCGCCTACGGGGCGGGTCTTTGGCAGCAGCTCTTCGGGGTGCAGCTGCCGCTGGCATTGCCCAACATCATGGCGGGCATCAACCAGACCACGATGATGGCCCTGTCGATGGTGGTGATCGCCTCGATGATCGGCGCTTCGGGTCTGGGCAATGAGGTGCTGCTGGGCATCAACCGTCTCGAAGTCGGCCGCGGTCTGCTGGCCGGGCTGGGCATCGTCGTGCTCGCCATTCTCTTCGACCGGATCACACAGTCCTATGGGCATCGTCAGCGTCGGGAGGTGCACGGATGAGCAAGATCGAAGTCCGCAACATCTACAAGATCTTCGGACCGCATCCCGATCGCTGGCTGGAGGCTGCGCGTTCGGGTATCAGCAAGGAGGATCTGCTGGCACGCAGCGGTCATACCCTCGGGCTGCGGGATATTTCGCTGTCGATCGACGAGGGCAGCATCTTCGTCGTGATGGGGCTGTCCGGTTCGGGCAAATCGACGCTGATCCGGCATTTCAACCGGCTGATCGAACCCACCGGCGGAGAGATCATCGTCGATGGCCAGAACGTGCGTGCGCTCGGCAAGCGCGAACTGGCGCAGTTCCGCCAGCAGAAGATGAGCATGGTCTTTCAGCGCTTCGGGCTGTTTCCGCACCGGACCGTGCTGGACAACGCCGCCTATGGTCTGGCCGTGCAGAAGGTGCCGCGCGCGCAGCGCGAAGAAAAGGCCCGCCACTGGCTCGAACAGGTCGGGCTCAGCGGCTTCGAGCATCAGTATCCGCACCAGCTCTCGGGCGGGATGCAGCAGCGCGTCGGTCTGGCGCGCGCGCTGGCGACCGATGCCGAGATCCTGCTGATGGACGAAGCCTTCTCGGCACTCGACCCGCTGATCCGGCGTGAGATGCAGGATGCGCTGCTGCAACTGCAGGCGCAGCTCAACAAGACCATCGTATTCATCACCCATGATCTGGACGAGGCGCTGCGACTGGGCAACCGGATCGCCATCCTGAAGGATGGCGAGCTGATCCAGGAAGGCACGCCCGAGGACATCCTGCTGTCGCCGGCCACCGACTACGTGCAGGCTTTCCTGCAGGACGTGAATCGCAGCAAGGTGCTCAGCGCCGGTCATGCGCTGCAGGAAGGTCCCCGGCTGACGCTGACGATGCGGACCCGCCCGCAGCATGCGATGGTGCTGCTGCAGTCCAAGCGCTACGACTATGCGCCGGTGCTCGACGGCAAGCTGCTGGGCGGGGTGCTCACCATCGGCAGCATCGCGCAGGCGATCAAGGATGGTGCCCGCGACATCTCGGGCTATGTCGAGGAAATGGCGTCGGTGCCCAGCACGGCCGGCCTCGACATTGTGCTCGGCCATCTGCTGCGCAGCAACAAGCCGCTGGCTGTCACTGGCGAACAGGATGAGTTCGTCGGAATGCTGTCGCGCAGCAAGGTGCTGAGTCTGGTCAGCAGCGACAACCCCGACGGAGAGGCTGCGGGCGCCGAGCTGGCATCGGTGCTTGGCGCAGCGCCGAAGGCAGCGACCGCCGACACCGAGGCGGATGCCGAGATGCCGGCACGCTGAGCCCGGCGGAGCATTGGCGCCAGCATTCAGCTGGCCCGCTCCGTCATGTCTGGTGGTGCGCTCGGAGGTCGGGTGAGTCGTTCAAGGGCAGCGCTGTTCTGCAACCCCTGATGCGGGGAGCAAAGGCGCCGCCGTTACGTGATGCCGGGCAAGGCGCTCTTGACGGTAGGGCCGTGCCGTTCAGCGATGCCCGATGAGGCGCGCGCAAAGGCGCCGCCATTCAGCGATGCTGGGTGTGGCGCTCCCAGGCAGGGTCGTTCAGCGATGCCCGACGAGGTCGCTCAAGCACGAAATGCAGCATCGGGGGCCGCAGGCACCCGTTCGCAGAACTGGCTCGGGTCGGTGGCCTGCACGGCGGCCACCAGCTGGTCCACCCGGCCGTGGCCGGGAATCCTCAAGCTCGGTTCGATCTCGGCCAGTGGCATCAGCACGAACAGGCGCTGGTGCATCCGGGGGTGCGGAATGCTCAGCGTCTCGCCCTCGCGCGCTTCGTCACCATAGAGCAGCAGATCCAGATCCAGCGTGCGCGGCGCGTTCCGGTAGGGCCGGTTCCGGCCAAACGCCTGCTCGATCCCTTGCAATGCCTGCAGCAGCGTCTCGGCTGGCAGGCGGGTGTGCAGCCGGGCGACCTGATTGCTATACAGCGGTCCGTCGGAGTCGACCGGGCTGCTGCGATAGAAGCCCGAGACGGCATCGAGCCTGGATTCGGGCAACTGACCGAGGTGCTGCAGCGCGCTGGCCAGCGTCTCGGCCGGCGTGCCGGCGTGGCTGGGCAGATTGGCGCCCAGCCCGATCCAGGCGATGGTTTCGGGGCGCATGTTCAATCGTGGTCGGTGGGGGTGGGGGGCGCTTCCCTGCCTGCGCCCGCATCGGCGTTGCGGCTCCGGTTGGGACGCCGGTTGCGCCGACGGCGCGCACGCGGCGCCTCGCCATCCGCGACGGCTTCGCCCTGTTGTGCGCCGGCAGTGTCGGCACCCGCATCATGGCCTGCATCGGCGCTTCGGGGTGCAGGCTGCCCCGCGGTCTCGCCGGAATGAGCCGCCGCCAAATGCCCCGCTGCCGAATGACCGGCTTCTGCCTCGCCCTGCATCCCGGCCAGCAAGGCCGCCTGCTTCTTCGGGCCACGCCGGCGGCGGCGCTTGCTTTTCGGGTCGGCGCTGCCATCGAGGCTCTGCACCAGGTGGTCGCGGCCAGGACCGTCGGCATCGATGAAATCCGTCCACCATTGACCCAGCGCGGCATCCACTTCACCCGAGGCGCAGCGCAGCAGCAGAAAATCATAGCCCGCCCGGAAGCGCAGGTGCGACAGCAGACCATAGGCGCCGCGACCGCGCTTCTCCAGCCGGGGCTGCATCACCCAGATCTCGCGCATGTCGGCCTGATAGCGGCGCTGCAGCGACAGCTTGTTGCCCTGTTCGTCGAGCACGCTGTCGATGGCGGTGTGCAGGGCAGGGTACTGATGCTCGCCACTGGCCATGATCTTCTGCCAGCGGACCCGGACCTGCGGCCACAGCAGCGCGGCAAACAGGAAGCTCGGCGAGATCGACTTGCCCTGCCGTACCCGCGCATCGGTGCGCGTCAGCGCTTCGGTGATGAAGGATTCGTCGGTCTCGAACAGTTGATCGAGCAAGGGCAGCACACCGTGGTGCAAACCCTCTTCGCGCAGTCGGCGGATGCAGGCCAGACCGTGACCGCTTTCCAGCAGTTTCAGAATCTCGTCGAACAGCCGGGCCGGCGGCACATTCTCCAGCAGCGGGGCCAGTTCGCGGATCGGTTCCAGCGTCGGCGGATCGACCTCGAAATCGAGCTTGGCGGCAAAGCGTACCGTGCGCAGCATTCGCACCGGGTCTTCGCGGTAGCGGGTTTCCGGGTCGCCGATCATCCGCAGGATGCGCTCGCGCAGATCCTCGACCCCGCCCAAGG
>JBHADS010000187.1:0-6637 GCA_041855185.1 Lautropia sp.
CCACAGGGCGTCGTGAAAGCCCCGCTCGGCCAGCGCGTAGCCCTGCTGCGGCCGGCCCGCCTTCAGCGCATGGCGCGCCGCCTCATCGAAAATGCCCGCGGCGGCGAGCCAATCGGCCGCACGACCGTGAATCGCCCGGCGCTCATCCCCGGGCAGCGCCCGGAACTCGGCTCGCAGCGCCGGGCGCAGCGCACCGTGCATCCGGGCCCAGTCCGTCCCGTCCATGCCCATGAAGATGGGCGTGCGCTCCAGCATCCAAGCCAGACGCCGACCCGCCTGCGCATCCCCCGTCATCGCTTCGCACAGCGCCGGATGCAGCTTCTCCAGCACCGAAACCCGCACCAGAAACGCACGGTCCTCCGCTGACAGCGTCGCCAGCACCAGGGTCTCGAACTGGTGATGCAACCCATCGAGCAGACGGCCGCTGTCCACCTGGGGCGGGCAGGCCGCCACGCCCCGCTCCAACGAGGACAACCCCAGCTGGAACCCCAGGGGCCAGCCCTCGCTGAGCGTGAGCAGCCGTGCGGCGAGATCCGGGTCGGCCTGCTCCCACAGGCGCAGCCGCGTCTGCCGCAGCGCGTCGTCGAGATCGAAGCGCAGCGCCTCGGCATCGATGCGTCGGCACTGATCGTAGGCGATGAGTTCGTTCACCCCCGGGATGCAGTCCGTGCGCGCAGCCACCAGCACGCGCAGATTGGGCGGTGCCTGTCTCAGCAGATAGGTCAGCAACCGGCGCGAGGCGCGGGGCAGACGCTCGGCCTCATCGATGAGCAATGCCGTGTCGCGGGCCAGATGTGCCACCTCGCCCAGCAGCACCGTGAGATGCTCGATCGCCGTACCGCCATCGAAAGCCAGACTGGCGCGCCCGAAGTCCGGCCTGCCGCTGGCCATCCGCAGCGCGAGCGTCAGCGCGCACACCAGCCGCGCCGGATGATCCTGCTCCTGCGCAGCCAGCCAACCCGCAGCCACCCCCGCCCCCTGCAGCGCCTTGCGCCACTGCAGCATCAGGCTGGTCTTGCCGAAGCCCGAGGGCGCCTGCACCACCAGCACCGGAAAATCATGCAGCGCCCCGCCCTGGCAGGACAGCTCGGCACGTAGCACCATCCCGCGGGGCTCACGAGGCGGCGTGAGCTGAAGCATCAGCCCCTGCGATATCCCCTCCAAACCCTATCCTCCGTGTACGCGCGGGGCACGGCGCACGCACAGCGGCTGCCGCGCCGCCGATCGGCCGCCGGTGCGGCCTCAGCCATCCCGCTCCTCCTTCGGCTCACGGACGATCCGCTTGACCGGCCCTGCGAAGGTCGGCGGCAAGCCCTCGTCGCCGGCGGCACGCCGCCGGAACAGCGCGGCGCGAGCCAGAATCACCACCGTCACCGGCACAGTGATCGCCATGAACACTACCACCAGCCAGGCACGCAGCACCAGGGTCTGATAGGTCAGCGAGAAGAACAGCACCAGCGCGGCCGCCACGCACCAGACCCCCAGGGTCGCGCCGAGCGCCGGCGGGTGCATCCGGGTGAAGAAATCCTTGATGCGGACCAGGCCAAGTGCCCCGGTCAGTGCCCAGAAGCCACTGAGCAGCAGCAGCACGCCGATCACCACATCGGCCCAGACCGGCAGCAGACCGCCGAAGATCGGGATGTTCGCATTCATTCGATCACCTCCCCGCGCAGCAGGAATTTCGCCATTGCCGACGAGGACACGAAACCGAAGATCGAGATCAGCAGTGCCGCCTCGAAGTAGCGGTCGGACGCATAGACCACCCCGCTGGCCAGGATGATCAGCATGCCGTTGATGTAGATGTAGTCCAGCGCCAGCACCCGATCCTGCGCCGTGGGACCGCGGAACAGTCTGAACATCGACAGCGCCATCGCAGCCAGATAGCAGCCCATCGCCACATAGAAGGTGGTGGTCAGCCAGAGACTCATTCAAAAATCTCCATCAGCGGTTTTTCGTAGCGATCCTTGAACATCTGCGCAAAATCCTGCCCCGGCGGCACATGAAAGACATGGAACAGCAGCCGGGTCCGGTCCATCGACAGCTCGCTCCAGATCGTGCCCGGAATGATGGCGGCGATGATCGCCAGGGCCGCCAGTCCCGACGGCGCCTTCAATTGCAGCGGAATCACCACCCACTGATCCTTCGGCGGGATCGAACGATAGAACCAGACGTGCTTGGCCACCTCGACGTTGGAGATGATCACATCGATGAACACCCGGGCCGTCAGCTTGATGATGACCCAGGGCTTCTTGATCCGCACCTTCTCCGGGCGCAGATTCTTCGTCATCAGCGGCACGCCGATGCCGATCAGCGTGCCCAGGATCAACTGCGCCGGACCGGCCGAGCCATTCAGCATCACCCACAGCACCACCAGCGAGAGCGTCAGCAAGGGCGCCGGTATCAGATCCTTCATCGCTCGGTCTCCGGAATGAATGGCATGTCCTGCTTGAGCAGCTCGCGCGTCACCGAAGGTGGCGGCAAGGGGCGCGTCACCAGCACCGAATCCACATAGGTGCTGGGATCGTGCAGATCATCGGCCGCCGCCTGCAGATAGCGGCTGACGGGCTCGGCACGGAAGGTGATCACCAGGCACAGGCAGAGCAGCACCGCGATCGGCAGGCACTCCATCACCTTGAGCTGCGGCACCGGCCGATCGCGGGGCGTCCAGAACATCCGGATGCCGGTGCGCGACAGCGCGATCAGCGCCGCCAGGCCCGCCAGAATCACCAGCCCCAGCATCAGCCAGCTCTGCACCCCGATCTCCGGCACGCTGTCCGCCCCCAGGCCGGCCGGGTTCAGCAGCCCCGACAGCATCATGAACTTGCCGACGAAGCCCGCCAGCGGCGGCATGCCGGTCAGCAGCAGCGTGCAGGCGATGAAGGCAAAACCCATGAAGGCGACCGCGGCCGGAATCACCCGTCCGGTCAGCGCCTCCTGATGTTCGTCCAGGTTGGTATCGGGCGGCGGCTCCAGCTCGTCCAGAAAGAAGGGAATCGGGTCGGCATCATCCGGATTCGGATACTCGGTCTCCAGCAGCCGGCTGCGATCGATCAGCTCGATCAGCAGGAACATGGCACCTGCGGCCATCGTCGAGCTGAGCAGATAGTAGAGCGCTCCGCCCGTCACCTGCGGCAGATTGAAGCCGATCGCCGCCAGCAGCGTCCCCGAGGTCACGAGCACACCGAAACCGGCCACCCGGCCGAGCTGACGCGCCTCCAGCAGGCCGAGCACCCCGAAGGCGATGGTCGCCAGCCCGCCGGCGATCAGCCAGTCACTGCCCCAGCGGATGCTCTCGTCCTCGCTGGTGAACATCAGCGACCAGAGCCGCAGCACCGCATAGATGCCGACCTTGGTCATGATCGCAAACAGCGCCGCCACCGGCGCCCCGGCAGCCGAATAGGCCGGCACCAGCCAGAAGCCCATCGGCCACATCGCCGCCTTGGTCAGAAAGGCCATCGCCAGGATGGCGGCGCCGGCATGCAGCAGCGCCTGATCCTCGGCCGCGACCTCGGGAATCCGTGCCGCCAGATCCGCCATGTTCAGCGTGCCGGTCACGCCATAGAGCAAGGCCGCGCCCACCAGGAAGAAGGACGAGGCCACCAGGTTGATGGCGATGTAATGCAGGCCGGCCGCCACCCGGGTACGACCCGGCGCGTGCAGCAGCAGCCCGTAGGAAGCCGCGAGCAGCACCTCGAAGAACACGAACAGGTTGAACAGGTCCGCCGTCAGGAAGGCGCCGTTCAGCCCCATCAATTGAATCTGGAACAGCGGATGGAAATGCACGCCGATCCGGTCCCAGCGCGCCACCGCGAAGATGATCGCCGAGCAGGCCATCACCGAAGTCAGCAGCAGCATCACCGCCGACAACCGGTCGAGCACCAGGACGATGCCGAAAGGCACCTGCCAGTTGGCCGGCAGATAGATGCCGAGCGTGCCGATCGAGGCGGCCGGCTGCCCCGGCGAAGCCGGCGCCACGCCGTGATGCACCGACAGGCACAGCACGATCGCCAGCCCCAGCCCCACCAGGCAGGAGCCGACGTTCATCCAGGCCAGGGTCATCCGTTTCTGATCGCCCATCGCCAGCATCAGCGCCGCCGTCAGCAGCGGCAGCAGCACCGGCGCGACGATCAGATGGGGTGACATGACACCGATCATGTTCGCGCCCTCACCACATCTCTTTGCTCTGACCGTCGACGTGGTCGGTGTCGGCCAGCCCGCGCAGGGCCAGCATCACCACCAGATACATCGCGGTCATGGCGAAGCCGATCACGATCGCCGTCAGCACCAGCGCCTGCGGCATCGGGTCGGCGTAATTGTTGAGATCGGGCACGATACCTTCGACCAGCACCGGCTCGCTGTCGAGCTTGAGCCGCCCCATGCTGAAGATGAACAGGTTGACCGCATACGAGAACAGCGACAGCCCCATGATCACCTGAAAGGTGCGGGGGCGCAGCAGCAGCCAGACGGCTGAGCCGCCCAGCAGTCCGATGGCAATGGCCAGGATCAATTCCATGTGCATGCTCCTCAGTTCTCCCGGATGATGGTCTGGCCGTCGAGCGCGGGCGGCTTGCTCTCGACGGACGACTCCTCGGGCGCCGAACGACGGGTCCGGCGGATGGATTGGTGGGACAGCGCGGTCAGGATCAGCATCGTGGCGCCGACCACCACGGCAAAGACCCCGATGTCGAAGAACATCGCGCTGGGGAAATGCACCTCGCCGAAGCCCGGCAGATTGGAATGTGCCGTATGCGAGGTCAGGAAGGGATAGCCGAACAGCCAGGCGCCCAGCCCGGTGAAACCCGCCGTCAGCAGCCCGTAGGCCACCCAGCGCGGCGGATGCAGCTTCATGTGTGACTCGACCCACTGCGTGCCCGCCACCATGTACTGCAGAATGAAGCCGATCGACACCACCAGCCCGGCGATGAAGCCCCCGCCCGGCTGGTTGTGGCCGCGCATCAGCAGATAGAGCGCGGCGGCGGCTGCCATCGGCTGCAACAGCCGCACCAGCACCGCCGGCACCATCATGTAGCCCAGCGCCGTATCCGCGGCGGCCTTCGGGTTGACCAGATCGGTGACGATATCGGGCGGCAGCCGCTGCTGCGAGGGCAGCTCGGAGCTTTCACGCGGCGGCCGGAAACGGCGCAGCAGCGCGTAGACCGCCAGCGCCACCGCCGACAGCACTGTGATCTCGCCCAGCGTGTCGTAGCCCCGGAAATCGACCAGCATCACATTGACGACGTTGGTGCCACCGCCTTCGGGCAGCGCCCGGGCCAGGAAGAAGGGTGAGATGCTCTGCGGGAACTCGCGGGTCATGATCGCATACGACAGCGCCGCCAGCCCCGCCCCCACGCAGACGGCCAGCACCAGATCCCGCCCCCGCCGGGCGCGCACCCGCACCGGCAGCTTGTAACGCAGCCCCGGCATGTCCTCGATCCGCCGCGGCAGCCAGCGCAGCCCCAGCAGGAACAGCACGGTCGTCACCACCTCGACGGTGAGCTGGGTCAGCGCCAGATCGGGCGCCGAGAACATGATGAAGGTCAGGCAGGTCACGAGGCCGGCCACGCTCATCATCATCAGCGCCGCCAGCCGGTGATACTTCGCCTGCCAGGCTGCGCCCACCGCGCAGACGCCGCCCACCAGCCACAGGGCGATGAACAGCGGCGAGGGCTCCAGCAGCACCCGCGTGCCAGCGCCCAGCCCGTCCTCGTACAGGATCAGCCCGACCAGCACGGCCACGACGAAGATCATCAGGAACAATTGCTGCTGCAACCGGCGTGTCCCCAGCCAATCCAGACCGATCGCGCCGAGGCGGCGCAGCATGATCAGGACGCGGGCGAAGGCCGCCTGCCCGTTGAGATGCCCCAGTAGCATCGGGCTGCGCAGACGCTTGTGGCGCAGCCGCTGACGCAACAGCACCCAGATCAGCACCCCACCGAGCATCGCCGCCAGGCTCATCACCAGCGGCAGGTTCCAGCCATGCCAGAGCGCGAGGCTGTAGCTCGGCAGCTCACCACCGACCACCGGCCCCGCCGCCGTGTTCAGCACCGGGCCGATCAGCGCCGCCGGCAGCACGCCGACGGCCAGACAGACGATCACCAGCAGCTCCACCGGCACCCGCATCCAGTGCACCGGCTCGTGCGGCTCACGCGGCAGCCCGGTGGCCGGCGGCCCCAGAAAGACATCGACCGAGAAGCGCAGCGAATAGGTGACGCTGAACATGGCGGCGATGGTCGCCATCACCGGCAGCAGCACCTGGATCGACATCGAGGAATCGACATCGACGGTGGCGGCGAAGAACATCTCCTTCGACAGAAATCCATTGAGCAGCGGCACCCCGGCCATCGCCGCGCTGGCCACGAAAGCCAGCGTGCCCGTCACCGGCATCGACTTCATCAGCCCGCTCAAGCGGCTGATGTCCCGCGTGCCGGTCTCGTGGTCGATGATGCCGGCGGCCATGAACAGGGACGCCTTGAAGGTAGCGTGGTTGATGATGTGGAAGACAGCGGCCACCGCGGCCGTCTTGCTGTTCATGCCCAGCAGCAGCGTGATCAGCCCCAGATGGCTGATCGAGGAATAGGCCAGCAGACCCTTCAGGTCCGACTGGAACATGGCGATGTAGGCACCGATCAGCAACGAG
>JBHADS010000188.1:0-5131 GCA_041855185.1 Lautropia sp.
AGGCGGCCATGGGCGCCGACGGCATCCGGCCGGCCGTCGGGACGGATGACTCGGGGCAGCCGAGCGCTGCGCCGGCCACCAACAAGCCGGGCGGCTTCTGGTTCGACAGCCGGCGCGAGCCCCTCACGGCCCCCGGTCAAAGCGGTGCATCACGCTGAGCGCCCCGATCACCCACGGACGCCTCTGTCGAAACGCGAAGCGCCCCCGACGTTGCAGCCCGTTTTTCCATGGAAAAACGCAGCCATTCATCGCATTTTTCCATGGAAAAATGTTCCCTCCGCACGTTTTTTCCTTGGAAAAACGTAAAACCGGCTTAAACTCACGGATAGACAGCGCCCCCTCCGGAGTCCTCATGCAACGCGACATACTCCAAGCCTTGCTACGCTGGAAAGAACGCAGCACCCGCAAGCCCCTGATCATCCAAGGTGCCAGACAGGTCGGCAAAACCTGGGTGATGAAGCACTTTGGACGCCTCGCCTTTTCCAAGGTGGCCTACATCAACTTCGACAACAATCCCCGCATGCAGGCGCTGTTTGCGGGTGACTACGACATCAAGCGACTGCTGCTGGGCTTGAGAATCGAAAGTGGGGTCGACATCCAGGCTGACGACACCCTGCTGATCTTCGACGAGATCCAGGAAGTTCCCCAAGCGCTTTCATCGCTGAAATACTTTCATGAAAACGCACCGGAGTATCCGGTGCTCGCAGCCGGCTCGCTGCTGGGCATTGCCTTACATCACCAGAGCGCCTTTCCGGTCGGCAAAGTCGAATTTCTGCCCATGTATCCGATGAGCTTCCGGGAGTTTCTCGTCGCCGTGGGTCAGGCGGAACTGCTTCAACTGCTGGACCTGCAGGACTGGACGCTGATCGGGGCGATGAAGTCACGCTATATCGAGTTGCTGCGCCAATACTACTTTGTCGGCGGAATGCCCGAGGCCGTACAGCGCTTCACGGACACCCAGGATATCCAGGACGTTCGCACCGTGCAGAGCGCTCTGCTGCAAGCCTATGAACAGGACTTCTCCAAGCACATTGCGGATGGCCAGACCGTGCAACGCGTCAGATCCCTGTGGCACGCGATTCCCACACAGCTCGCCAAAGAGAACAAGAAACTCGTCTATACGCAGGTTCAGGCCGGCGCGCGCGCCAAGGACTTCGAGATTGCACTGCAATGGCTGAAAGACTGCGGTCTGGTTCACGCCGTCGGCCGCATCAAGAAACCCGATCTCCCCCTGAGCGCCTACCAGGACAACGCTTTCAAACTGTTCTTTCTGGATGTGGGCCTGTTGGCAGCCCACAGCCGACTGGAGCCGTCTGTCCTGCTGGAAGGCAACCGACTGTTCACCGAGTTCAAAGGCTCGCTCACCGAACAGTATGTCCTGCAACAATTACTGACGCTGCAACCCAACCCTCTCTACTACTGGGCGACGGAAAAAGGCACCGCCGAGGTCGACTTCGTGCTTCAGCAGCACAATGACATCGTGCCGATCGAAGTGAAGGCCGAAGAAAACCTGAAATCCAAGAGCCTGCGGGTCTACGTGGACCGCTACCAGGCCGGCAAGGCGCTGCGACTGTCGATGGCAGATTTTCGCCGACAGGACTGGATGACCAATCTGCCACTCTATGCGCTGTCGCAGATCGACCGAATCTGGACGGAGCGCTGAGCGGCGCATCACGCTGAGCGCTACCCGATCACCCACGGACGCCTCCGTCGAAACGCGACGCGCTCCCGACGTTAGACGCCGTTTTTTCAGGGAAGAATCCGTGCACAACGGGCGCTATGCATCATCCTGCGGGCGAACCGTCGGCGCCTCTGCTTCCAGCACCCGCAACAGCAGCGACAGATCCTGATTCAAGCGCTGCTGCACATCGGCAGGCAGCGCGGCCAGCATCCGCGCCTCGTTGTCCACATGCGGAAAAAGCGCCTGCTCGATCAATGTCCTGCCACGCTCGGTGAGCTGAACCAGCATGCTGCGGGCATCGTCGGGGTTCGGCAGGCGCCGAATCAAACCCTGCGCCTGCAGCTTCTGCAACCGCACCGTCATGGTGCCCGACGTGACCATCAACGAATCGAACAGTGCGGTCGGTGTCAATGCATAGGGCGGGCCGCTGCGTCGCAACGTCGCCAGCACATCGAAAGCCGCACTGCTCAGACCATGCTCGGCAAACACCGCATCCAGCCGTGGCTGGATCAGCGCCGCACAGCGTTTGATCCGGCCGATCAAAGCCATGTGCTCGGCCGCCAGCGTGGGCATCTCCCGACGCCACTGCGCCACGATGTTGTCCACTGCATCCGGAGCAGGCTTCTGCCCTGCTGCAGCGACCAGCCCCGGCATCGCTGTCTGCCCCGGCATGTTTCTGGCCGTCTTTCGGAGTTCCTGTTGGCTCATGCTTGTTGTCCTGCCCCTGTTGGCTGATGCCCCCGCACGCATTTTATCTTGACATCAAGACATGCAACCCAAGAGAATCCTTATATCTTGATATCAAGACAAATACGAGCAGATCATGAACGCACACGGCTCCATGCTGGCCGTCACCGCACTGGCCCCGCTGATCTGGGGCAGCACCTACCTGGTGACGACCGAATTCCTGCCACCGGACCGGCCCTTTCATGCCGCACTGCTGCGCGCGCTGCCTGCCGGCCTGCTGCTGTTGCTGTGGACCCGACAGTGGCCCGCCCGACACGAATGGCCGAAATTGCTGCTGCTGGGAGTGCTGAACATCGGCCTCTTTCAGGCGCTGCTGTTCGTCGCTGCCTATCGTCTGCCCGGCGGGCTGGCCGCCATTCTGACATCCACCCAGACGCTGATGGTGCTGGCACTGGGCTGGCTTGTCGGCAGGCAATCCCACCCCCGGGCCGCATGGTGCTGGGCGGCAGCCGGCGTGCTCGGCATCGGCCTGGCAGTCTACGCCCCCCAGGCCCGCTTCGATGTCATCGGTGTCGCTGCAGCGCTGCTCGGCGCCGCCTCGATGGCCTCGGGCATGTTTCTATCCAAACGCTGGCAGACCCGCCTCCCCATTCTGGCATTCACCGGCTGGCAACTGCTGGTGGGCGGGGTGTTTCTGCTGCCACTCGCGCTGTGGCTGGAAGCGCCGCTCCCCGCGCTCGGCCTGCGCAACGTCGGTGGCTACCTGTACCTGAGTCTGTTCGGTGCCGTACTGGCCTATCTGCTGTTCTTTCGTGGCATCAGGCACCTGCCGCCCGCTGTCGTCGCCTCGCTCGGTCTGCTCAGTCCGGTCTGCGCCGTCGTGCTGGGCTAGATCTTCCTCGACCAGCGCCTGAGCGGCAGCACCCTGCTCGGCTTCACACTGGTGCTGTTGTCGATCCACGGCGTGCAGCGCGCACTGCAGTCCACCACAAGGGACGCCGCCACACGGCCGAACGAGCTCCCAGGGCGCACCAAAGGCGTTCCGGACACGCCGCCGACATCCTCCGCCCGCGCCAGAAGCCTCCCGGACACGCTGTCGACCTCATCCAGTGCCCCCGCTACATCCCCCACGGATTCCTCGATCAAAACTCGAAGCGCACCCTGACACTGCCCGCGCCCAGCGCCGCCTTCAGACCTTCGACATCCCGCAGCCGGCCGAGCCGGGTATAGCTGTAGGCGGAGTCGAAACTCTCATAGAACAGCACAATCGTGTCCCCCTGCCAGAGCAGAATGTCTCCCGCCTCGATGCGGCCGACACGCTGATCGGCGCGGCTCAGGCTGCGCGGCAGCGGCGCATGTTTTTCGTTGCGCAGATGGTCCTGCATCTCCAGCGTAAGCGGCAGCAGCGTGCGCAGCTCCTGTGCCGCCTCGCTGCTGTCCAGATCCGCGACGAAGCGGTTTGTGCCAACGGTGATGTGCATGGTGTTCTCCTGCGGCCGCTCAGCCGATGTGCCCGCCGCCCGCTGAGCAGCCAGCGACGGTGTTGTCATGAAAGCAGCCATCCAGACGGCGCTGATCACCGCCCCTGTCGTCAAAGCAAATCCTTTCATCGAATGCCCCCGCCTGATCGATCATCGGATCAACCGAATCGAAGCCTTTACTGTACGCCGATGGTCTTCAGGATGCGTGCCGGAACACCACCGACGACTGTGTTCTCTGGCACGTCCCGAGCGACTACGGCTCCCGCAGCGACGATCGCGTTCTCGCCTACGGTCACGCCCGGCAGGATGGTTGCCCCCGCTCCAATCCATGCGCGCCGCCTGATCAGCACCGGCTTCAGGATCAGACCACGCCGCTCGGCCGGGTTCTCCGGATGGTTGACCGTCAGGATGTTCACCCTTGGAGCAATGAGCACATCATCTTCCAGGGTGATTCCCCCAAGATCGGTGAACATCGCTCCCGAATTGATGAACACGTTTCTGCCAAATCGGATGTGCCGGCCGAAGTCGGAGTAGAACGGGAGATTCACATGCACGCTGTCGGCCACCGGCGACTGACTGAGTGCGGCCAGTACAGCGCGAATCTTGGGCTGCTCCAGATAGCCTCCACCAAGCTGCGCGATCAGTGGCGCGTTTTCTGCCACGATGCGGTGAATTTCCTCAAACTCGGGACTACCTTCGCCAATCAACTGATCGAGCGGAAAATCATGCATGAATGACTCCAGGTTCCAAACTATTGAACCGGCCTGTGCAGCCCTCCGGAACTAACGGGCTTGCGGCTTGCGGCTTGCGGCTTGCGGGCATCATCCTACGGAAAGCTTCATGCCCCAACAACGACTCTCACCGGATGCCCGCGGGAGGCAGACCAGACGTAAGACATCTGGATCTTTCTGCCGATGATTTGTTGCCGTAGGATGTTGCCGCCTTACTTCAGATTATCCTTGAAGAAGGACTCGAAGCGGTCGAAGGGAATCTTGTCGGCCTGGTTGTCGTACAGATCGACATGGTTGGCATTCGGCACGATCAGCAGTTCTTTCCGCTTGCTCCCCATCGCCTTGAAAGCGTCCTCGGCAAAATAGCGGGAATGCGCATGTTCGCCCGTTACCACCAGAACAGGAATCGTGACCTCCTCGGCATAGCTCAGCAGCGGCGCATTCATGAAGGACAGCGGCATGGTGGTATTCCAGGCACTGGTCGAATTGATCGAACGTGCGTGATAGCCGCGCGGCACACGATAG
The DNA here is from genome assembly GCA_041855185.1 of Lautropia sp. Taxonomy (GTDB): domain Bacteria; phylum Pseudomonadota; class Gammaproteobacteria; order Burkholderiales; family Burkholderiaceae_E; genus Lautropia. The sequence goes on from JBHADS010000188.1 coordinate 5,106, forward strand.
TAGTCGAAGAACTCCTTCAGAACCGG
>JBHADS010000189.1:0-6638 GCA_041855185.1 Lautropia sp.
GCACCTGGATGCCGAGGGGGACCAGCAGCAGGCAGGCAAAGCCCAGGGCCAGGGCGGGCGCCAGCAGCCAGGCCAGTGCGCCCGGATCGACCATCGTGAGGACGGATGCCTGAAGATGCGATGGCATGGATGCGCTCAGGGGGCTTGCAGGGCTCATGCGGCTGGCGCGCTGCCTGCGCTGGACGGGGGGCGCCCGGTCTCCGGGGGCGTGGATGGCGGGACATCGCCGTCGGGCGCATGCGGGGCGTTGGTGTGCAAGGGGCGGGCCGCCAGCAGGCGGGCGAGCAGTTCATCGAACCATCTGAGCAGGGCGCTGCGCGGGGTTGCGCCCTCGCCACCGTCCCGGTGCTGCGCGTCCGATGCTTTCGCTGGCCCTTGATCCTGATGCGCTTTGCTGTCGAGCTGCTCCACCGTCGAGGGCAGCTGCAGCACCACTGGCCGTTGTGGCAACTGGGCGCTCAGCCAGTGCGCGGGTCGGGGGTCCTGGTAGAGCGCGGTCACGATCAGCTGTGGCGTGTGCTGATGGCTCTGCTGCAGGATCTTGCGAAGATGGCCGGGGCTGGGTGGCAGGCCGGGCCTGGGTTCCAGGTCTGCAATGGGGCGCACGCCCAGCCATCGCCACAGGTAGTTGAAGGTGCCGTGCTGGACGGCGATCGACAGGCCGCGCAGCGGGGCGCTCTGCTGCCGCCAGCGCTGCGTCTGTGCCTGCCAATCCTGCTGCCAGCGGTGGTGGCGTTTTCCGATGGCCGGCGCGTGCGCGGGGTCCAGCTTCTGAAGGCGGGCTGCCAGCGCCTGCGCGACGCGCGCCAGTCGATCCGGATCGAGGTGCAGGTGGGGGTTGCCTTCGGGGTGGACATCGCCATCGAACGGGGTGATCAGGCCTTCGTGCGCCTCGATCAGCGGGACGTGCCGGGCGGCCAGGAACAGGCCGCTGTCGTGATCGCGTACCTTCGGATTGCCCGCCCGTTGCTGCAGCACCGGCAGCCAGCCGGACTCGAGCGCTGCGCCGGTGCAGACCGCCAGATCCGCGCGCCGCAAGGCTGCGATCAGGCTGGGGCGGGCCTCGATGTGGTGGGGGTCCTGGCGTGCGTGTGTGGCGACGTGGATGCTGGCGGCGGGATGCAGATCCTGGACCAGCGCCGCCCATTCCGGTTCGCAGGCGAAGACTTCCAGGGCCAGGGCCGGGCCGGGCAGCACCAGACAGCAGGCGCCGAGCAAGGCTCGCGTGCTGCGGCTGGATGGGGACAAGCAAGATCGTGCGGGCATGTGGCGGGTTCCGGGCGATGGCGCGTGGGGGCGAGCGATGCCGGGCTGAGTCGGCGTGACACAGCGCAGGTCGGTGCGCGGGTGCTCAGAAGGCATGGGCATCGTGGGCACCGAAGCTCAGTACGTACTGCAGCTGCAGACTGCGGCGTGCCGGACTGAAGCCCTGGGCCCGGTGTTGCCGGCTGTACTGCAGGCGCAGGCTTTGCCGGTGCGAGGGCTTCCAGGCGAGCATCAGGCTGTTTTCCTGTATCCGGCCGGCGTGGAAGTGGTCTCCATGCGGTATCTGCACTTTCAGACGATCGTGGCGCAGCCCCGCTTCCCAGTCGGGGGTAAAGCGCCAGATCAGGCTCAGCGTGTGGGCACGGTGGGTCTGGCCGGGGCGGGCATGGGGACCCAGCCGGTCGATATGGGCGTATTCCCAGCCGAAGCGCAGTTGCTGGGCACGGTTGTTGCCGCCCGGCGCCCACTTCCAGAGCAGCTCGCTCAGCCAGAGCCGACGCCCACTGAACGCCGCTCCATGGGCATGATCTTCGTGGCTGTGCTCGTGATCATGTTCATGCCCATGGCCGTCCTCGGCATCGGCGTCGCGGCGGTTGTGCAGCCAGGCGATACCGGCCTGCCAGCTGTGCTCGCTGTTCCAGTCGCCGCCGATCCGGGCCGACAGCACCGTGCTGGCCGGGTCGTGCCCACGGCTGGCGGCGGTGGCCTGCTGCACCAGCTGACGGCCACGGAACCATTCGGCGCCCAGGCGCAGATACAGGCGCGAAGGCGCTGTCCAGTTCAGGCGCAGGCCGTCATCGAACCAGTGGCCGCCGAAGAAGGCACGGTAGAGCAGGGGGCGTTCGACGAAATCGTCGGCATGGGGGTGTTGCTCGTTCAGGGAACTGATCTGCGAGGCAAAGCGGCCCGCTCTCAGGTCGAGGCCGGCGGGCAGGCTGCGGGTCTGCAGCCAGAGCGCTTCCAGCTCGTGTTCCAGGCTGTCGTGGTGGTGATGAAAGGCCAGACCGAGCTGTGCATCGAGATGACGGCCCAGCGGGCCATTCAGCGACAGATCGCTGTGACCCAGGGCGAGCCCCTGCTGGCGCTGACCGAGCGCAGGCGCCCGCGAGGTGGCAGCCACGTCCAGCACCACCCCCCATTGCCAGTGACCTGGCAAGTTGCCCGCGCTCCAGTCGGCCAGCGACGGGGGCGCTGCCACCCGCCCGTCGGCCAGGATCGGTCCGGAGGCGAGCAGGGCGGCTGCGGCCATCAGCGAGCGAGACAGCCTCCGGAGCGCGATGACGGGCGCGCAGGCGCGTGACGAGGCTGGCGTCCGGATCGGGGCAGGGGTCATCGGGTGATCCCCAGCCAGCTCAGTCCAGCCGGACTGAAATCGAGCTGCTCACGATGTTCGACCTGGTGCGTCTGGCTGTCCACGCGCAGCAGTTGGCGCTGCCGGGGGTCGGTCATGTAGACCCGGTCTTCCGCGCCGCTGGCCGCCAGGGTGGGCCAGGGGGCTGCGTCGGGCAGCTCGATGAAGTTTTCGGTGCGCTTGATCGTCGTCCAGCGGCCCTGGCTGAACTGCAGGGTATAGAGGGTGCCGTGGTTGTCGAGAATCAGCAGCCGCCCCTGTCGGTCGAAACCGTGGGCGCGCCGGGTGGTGCCGGCAGCCCAGCCTTCGGGCTGCAGCGCAGTGGCCGTGGCGGTGCTGGCATCGACGGCGAAGAAATGGGTGGTGGCCGGGGCGGTGCTGTTGCCCAGACCGATGAACTGATGGGGAACGGCGGCGTGGGACAGCACGGTGGCCATCCGGTTGGCGGTTGTGATGGGGGTTTCGGTGAAGCTGTCGCCTTCACGCTTCAGCAGCAGACCGCCGCCCTCGCAACCGACCAGGGTGTAATCACCCGAACTGGTGCCGCCGTGCATTCTGGGGCAAGAGCTGCTCAGTGTGGCGGCCAGCTGATAGCTTTCGCCGCTGCGCCGGTAGAGCTGCAGATGATCGGGCAGTGTGTCGTTGGCCACGGCCGGCGTCGAACGTGCCGATACCAGCATCAGATCGTCGAAGGACTGGGCCAGACCGTGCATCGGTGTGCTCAGCGCGAGGCGGGCGATCGTCCGGCCCTGGGCGATGCTCTGTTCGCTCAGCAGCTGCACGCCGGCGTTCTGTGCCGGTGTCGCGTCGAGTCGCCCGTCCATGAAGATCGAGACCTGGCCGTTGCCCATCGGATCGTAGTGGGTGGGGGCGGCAGCATCGATCTGCCAGCTCAGCACCGCCGAGCCCTGCCGATAGTCGTGCGCGTGGTCGCCGTGGTCTTCCTGCCAGATGCCGCCATCGATGAACTGCACCCGGTCTCCGGTGCGCTGCACGGCCACCGCATAGCGTTTGCCGGGGCTGGCGTAGAGGGCAGAGGCCGGAGCCGCCAGGGAATGACGGGCTTCGATCTGACGGGTATCCAGATCGAAGATGTGCACGGCCGCCACATCCTGCTCGGTGATGGCGAGTCGTCCCAGCGTGTCGATGCGCGTCTGCGTGTGCGCGTGGGTGTCAGTGCTGTCACCGCTGCCGCCGCAACCGGCCAGTGCCGCCAGGGTGATCAGCGCAGCCAGTCGGCGCCGGCCACGGGCGGCGCTGCCACCCGTGATGGGCGGCACGCTGGCAGCGGCGGTGACGGACGGCCTGCCAAGGCCGGCAGGGAAATGCACCGATGCCGCGGCTGCGGGCGTGTGTCGGGCCGGGGATGGCTGCGGGCCGTGCTCGTGTCCGGGATGTGCGCTGAAAGGAAGGCTCATGCATGTCTCCTGAAAAGCCCGCTGACGAGAACCCTTTGAACCTGACTGTCCGTGGCCGGGCCGGCGGATGCATCGCACGGGCCGGCTGGCGAGCGCCTGCTTCGTTGATGCTCACGAGGCGAGGGGAAAAGAAGGGCACAGTCGAGGAGCTCTGTCTCTGCGGGTGCTGATGACAAGGGATCGAATCAATAATGTGATGTTATATCGTATCAATATCGAAAGACAAGGCGGTATCCGACATCGAAGGCGCTGGATGAGAGGCCGGGCGCAGGGTAGCACCGGGGGAAGGGGGACGACGGGGCGCGGCAGACATGGATATCGGGCAGTGCAGCCGGGGCAGGCAATGCAGGATGGGGCGGGCTGCCGGGGGGCGGGTCAGTGAGGGGGTATCGCTCTGGGTGGAAACGACAATTGCGCGGGGTGGATTTCGTGGTCAGCATCAGAGGCTGTGCCGTTCCGTTTTGTGCCCGTAGAGCCGCCCCATGCCCAACGCCTTCAATTTTTCGGTCTCTCCCTTCGACTGTCTGACCCAGGCCGAGCAGGCGCTGGTGCGGGACAACCTGGATGTGGCGTATTTTCGGCAGGGCGAGGTGCTGCTCGATGTCGGGGCCGCGCCCAGCCATCTGTTCGTGCTGATCAAGGGCTACGTGCAGCAGTACGAGGGGGACGAGCTGCTGGCTACCTATGGGCCGGATGACAGCTTCGATGGCCGGGCGCTGGTGGCAGGTCGTTCGGGCAGCCGCTTCGTGGCGGTCGAGGAGGTGCTGGCCTATGAGCTGTCGCACGAGGCGGTCAATGCGCTGATCGCCTCGAACGATACCTTCAGCGCGCTGCTTTTCTCGGCGCTGGGCAAGAAGCTGAGCGCGCTGGCCGCGCGGGGCAGCGAGCAGGAGATCCAGTCGCTGAACATGGCGCGGGTCGATGAAGCCTATGTCCGGACCGCGCATACCGTGCCGGCCGATCTGGACATCGTGTCGGTGGTGCGGCTCTTTCAGCAGGAGCGCACCACCAATGTGCTGGTGCGCGACGAGGGCAGCGATCCGCCGCGGCTGGGGATCTTCACTACCACGGGGCTGCAGCGGGCGATCCTCAGTGGTCAGCCGCTCGACCGTCTGCCGGTGGGCGAGCTGAGCAGCTGGAATCTGCTCTGCGTGCGTCCCTCGGATCAGGTGGGCGAGGCGCTGGCGATGATGCTGCGCCACGGGGTGCACCGCGTGGTGGTGCAGGAGGGCGAGCGGATCAGCGGCATTCTCGAATCCCTGGATGTGTTCAGCTTCCTGTCCAATCATTCGATGCTGATCGGGATGCAGATCCGCGATGCGACGACGCTGGAGGAGCTGGAGAAGGCCGCCGCGCAGATCACGACGATGGTGCGGCGCCAGTTCCGGGCCGGCAGCCGGGTCGGCTTTCTGGCGAGGCTGGTGCAGGATCTGAATGCCCGGCTGTTCGACCGGACCTGGGCGTTGATCGCACCGGCCGAGCTGGTGCAGAACAGCTGTCTGGTGGTGATGGGCAGCGAGGGGCGTGGCGAGCAGCTGCTGAAGACCGATCAGGACAACGCACTGCTGCTGCGCGATGGTTATGCGCCGCCGCCCAATCTGCAGGCGCTCTGCGAGCATTTCGTGCAGGCGCTGACGCGCTTCGGCTATCCGCTGTGCCCGGGCGACATCATGATGAGCAACCGCGCCTGGCGGATGTCGGTGAGCGAATTTGCCCGGACGGCGCGGCGCTGGTTCGTGCTGCCCGAGGCCGACAGCCTGATGAATCTGGCGATCTTCATGGATGCGCATGCCGTCAGTGGCGATGCCTCGTTGCTGGAGGAGCTGAAGACGCAGGTCTTTGCGATGGCGACCGACAACGACATGATGATGAGCCGCTTCGCATCCGTCATCGATGCCTTCGGCTCGCCGACCCGCTGGTGGCAGCGGATGCGCGGCTTGTCCGAGGACGATCCGCGCATCAACATCAAGAAGGCAGGCATCTTCCCGATCGTGCATGGGGTGCGCAGTCTGGCGCTGGCCGAGCACGTGCAGGAAACCAATACCGAGCGGCGCATTCAGGCGCTGGTCGAGAAGGGTGCGCTGAGTCAGGAGACGGCCGATGAGCTGATCGAGAGCCTGCAGTTCTTCATGGGGGCGCGGCTGAAGGCGGGGCTGGACGAGCTGGACCAGGGCAGGCCGGTGTCCGGCAAGGTGCCGCTGGACCGGATGAGTCCGCTGGAGCGCGATCTGCTGAAGGACGCCTTGCAGGAGGTGCGGCGCTTCAAGGAGCAGATGCGGCTGCGTTTCCGGCTTGGCGCGGTGAGCTGAGGAGGCGGCCGGGATGAGTGGACGCCATCTGCTGGATACGGCGCCGGCCTGGGTGCAGCGCTGGGCCGGGAACCTGCGGCGCGATTGGCAGCGCCGGCGCCTGAAGGACCCGCGCTGGACCTTTCTGTTCGAGCCGGCGCCCGAGGAGGAATGGGTGGCGCTGGATTGCGAGACCACTGGCCTGAACGTGCGTCAGGATGAGATCATCGCCATCGGTGCCACCCGAATCGTCGGGCGCCGAATCATGACCAGCGATCGGCTGGAGCTGCTGGTGCGCCCCGAGCGCGAGGTGAA
>JBHADS010000190.1:0-6952 GCA_041855185.1 Lautropia sp.
CCATGCCGCACCTCAGATTCATTTGGAAACCAACAGCGTGATGTCATGAAAAGCACTTCAAACGTCAACGCAGCACAGGCACCGTCGACGGGCGCGCTGTCGTCCAGACTCCAGGTGCGCATCCGGACCGGACAGGAGCAGGCACGGCCGCAGCTCTCGTTCCAGACCCTGTTCGCCGACATCAAGCCCAAAGCCTTCGAGGAAATCTCGAAGAGCACGCTGGCCCGCCGTGACGAGCAGATGCGACTGGAGAAATCCCGACGCGAGCAACAGCCCCGCGAACAGGACATGATGGCGGCGGCAGCGCCCGAGCCCCGGCGGGAACCCGAGCGCGTGCAGAAACGTGATACCGTGGCGGCACCGCCCGAAACCACGGCGACCCGTGCCGCAGAAAGACGGACCGAGAGCCCCCATGCCCGGCAGGACACGGCACGTCCGGATGCCCCGCGCGACGCGGGCCGAGACAGCAACCCGAGCACCGCCGCTCCGGGCAGCGCACCGGAAGCCACCGGCACCGAAGACGCCGCTGCCCCGCCCCACGCAGCGGAAAATGGCCAGCCGGCCCAGCAGGCGGGTCTGTCCGACGCGGCCGACAGCGGCACGGAGGCTTCGCCCGGCAGCGACGGGCTGCAGCAAGTCGTCGCCGACGCACTGTCGCAGATCGAAGCGGAGGCCGCCCGGGCCAAGGGCGACAAGACGCAGGCCGGAGGCGCCGCCGCCACGCAGCCGACCAGCGACGCAGCGGAGGATGGCAAGGCCGTCACCGGGCTGCAGGCAGGTGCCGACGCAGCCGCCGAGGACATGGGCGCCGCCCTGACACCAGCCCGCGCCGGGCAGACGGCAACGGGTGCGACGGTGACGGCCCAGGTCGGCACGGCCGCCCCCCAGACACCGGGCGATGCCCAGGCCGTTGGCGACGGCACAATGAGGCCGGGTGCACCGGGCGCCTTGCTGGCCGCGCAGACAGGCGCACCGGGTCAGGGCAATGCCGGGCAGAACGGCCCGGGCGGCAAGGCATCCCGGCACGCACAGCAGGCGGTGGCGGGCCTGCAGGAAAGCCCTTCGGCGACGCGCACCCAAGCGGCGACGGCCCTGCCCTCGACGGCTGCTGCGCTCACGGCAAACACCACCGCCCCGGTCACGGGCGATGCCCTGACAGGGGCGGCCGCCACTGGCATGAGCCGCGCCGATGGCGCGCCGGCCGGCGTGGGCGTGGCCCTGCCGGTGGCGGGCAGCCATTCGCCGGTACGCGCCGACGGCAGCCCCCTGATCAGCAGCCGGATCGACAGCCCGATCAATTCGACCGAGTTCAAGGAACAGTTCGCCCGACAGCTGGCCGGATTGGTGGTGCAGGGTCAGGATCGCGCCGAGATCCGGCTGACGCCGGCCGAGCTGGGTCCGATCCGTATCCGGGTATCGCTGAACGCCGATGATGCGCAACTGGATATTTCGGCGGCTCACGCCTCGACCCGCGCCGCCATCGAATCCTCGATGTCGACGCTTCGGCAGATGCTGTCCGAACAGGGCATCCGGCTGGCCGACTACCGGATGGACAACGGCCAGAACCCGGCTTTTGCGCAGAACCGGCAATCCGGGCAGGAACATTCTTCAGCAACGCAACAGTTCGGCACCGCCTCCGGTCAGGAGGGCGGCAGCGCACAGGGCGAAGCCGGACAGCAGGGACGCCCCAGCACGGGCGGCCCGCGCGGCACGAGCGCAGACCGATCGACGGAAGTCGCCAACCGCTCCGGCGGCGGCATCCGTGCCACCCCTGCCACGGGCAACGGCCGCGTGGACCTGTTTGCCTGATGGCAGCGGCGGGCCGGTTCGACACCGGCCCGCGCCGTTCATCGGCACAGCCGAAATACGGGGCAAAGCGAACACTTCTCGATCGACCATAAGTGCCTCGGCAGGCCGACAATGACAGCTATCTCATTGTTGGAAACCCCCGAGCATCTATGGCAGACAACGCTGGCAAGGAAGCCCAAGAAGGCAAGAAAAAGGGTAAGGGTCTTTTGATCGGCATTCTGGCCGCCGTACTGGTGGGCGGTGGTGGAGCCGGATGGTTCTTTCTGAAGCCCGAACCGAATCCCGAGGCAGAGCTGCAGAAACGCTATGCCCCTGCCCTGAACCCGATCTTCGTCAATCTGGACCCGTTCACGGTGAATCTGGCCGATGAGGGCGGCGAACGGATGGCGCAACTGACGATCGTGCTGGAAATGCTGAACCAGCCGGCCGCCGATGATCTGAAGAAATTTCTGCCGGCTGTGCGCAACGAGCTGCTGCTTCTGCTGTCCTCGCAGACCTCGAAGCAGATTCTCAGTCTGAACGGCAAGCAGGCGCTGGCCAAGGACATCTCGCTGCGCACGGCCCAGGCGCTGGGCTGGGACGCCGAAGAAGAAAAACCGGAGGCCGAGGATAAATCGGCTTCGCGCAACACGCGCGTGCGCACGGCGCGGACCCCGCCCCCGAGTCCGGTGGTGGCCGTGCACTTCAATCAGCTGCTGGTACAGTAACCATGAGCGAGCAGTATCTGTCGCAGGATGAAATCGATGCGCTGCTCGACGAAACCGACGGCAGCGCTGCAAACGCGTCCTCCTCCAATGACACGATGAGCGGCGACGCAGATGCCACGACGGGTTCGGCCGCATCGAAAGCGGCCGACGACGATGCGCCGGGCACTGGCGACGCAGACGATGCGCTGCCGCCCGAGGCGCGCTCCCGCGCGGCGGACGGGGCGCAAGCGGGCACGATGAGCCTGCCTTCGCTGGACGAGGCCGAATCGGCTTCAGGCCCGCGCCCCTACGATCTGGCCAGCCAGGAACGGATCGTGCGGGGGCGGATGCCGGCACTCGAACTGATCCACGAGCGTTTTGCGCGCAGCTTCGGCCTGGCCATGTTCGGCTTCATGCGCCGCAATCCCGAGATCGAGCATTCCGCGCCGGTGGTGGGCAAGTATGCCGACTTCATCAAGCGCATCCACAGCCCCTGCAGCATCAACATCATGCAGACCCGTCCGCTGTCGGGCAGCGCGCTGCTGGTGCTCGATGGCGCACTGGTCAGCACCGTGGTGGATCTGATGTTCGGTGGCAGCGGCCGCCCTGCCCGTCAGCAGGAGGGACGCGAGTTCTCGATCACTGAGCAGCGTCTGATCAAGAAGATCATCGAACTGTGCTGCACCGAATACGCGAAAGCCTGGGAAAGTGTGCATCGCTTCGAGCTGGTGTTCAGCCGTGCCGAAACGCAGCCCCAGTTCGCCAACATCGCCATTCCCAACGAGATGGTGGTCAGCACCACCTTCACGCTGCAGTTCAACGAGCTGTCGGGCTCGATCAGTGTCTGCATTCCGTACACCGTGCTGGAACCGATCCGCGACACGCTCTGCTCGGCGCTGCACACCAATGGCGCGCCCGGCGGACGCAACTGGCTGGCACAGATGTCACGGGAAATCGAACCGGCCAATGTCGAGCTGGTGGCCGAGCTGACCACGGCGACGCTGACGCTCGGCGAGCTGATGAATCTTCGGCGCGGCGACGTGATCGAAATCGAACCCGGGCCGGATGCGGTGCTGAAGATCGGGCAGGTGCCGATCTTCAATGGCCGCTACGGCGAACACAACGGACGCTATGCCGTCCGCATCGACACCGTTCATTCTTATACCGATATTCAGCAGGATTGATCCATGGCAGAACAGAATACTGTCGGCCCGAACGCTGCGGGCACGGAGGCACAGATGATGGCTGGCGACAACGGTCACGGCATTGGTTCGGCCCCGGTCGATCCACAGGTGGCCCAGAACATTCCGAAGGTGATGGAGAAGCTCCAGCAGAGCAGCGAGATGACCGGCCAGGACATCGAGCGCATTCTCGACATTCCGGTGCAGCTGTCGGTGGAGATCGGCCGTACCCGTACCTCGATCAAGAACGTGCTGCAACTGGCGCAGGGCTCGGTCGTCGAGCTGGAAGCGCAGGCCGGCGCGCCGATGGACGTGCTGATCAACGGCTATCTGATCGCGCAGGGCGAGGTGGTGGTGGTCAATGACCGCTTCGGCATCCGCCTGACCGACATCGTGACGCCCGCCGAGCGGATGCGCCGGCTGAACCGCGGCTGAGCCGCGCGTGCAGAGCGGACCCCTGCCCTCATGAACGCTGCGCTCTCGTCCCTGCTGGTGCTGATCGCCGTGATCGCTTCGATCCCGCTGGTGCTGTGGCTGGTGAAACGCCTGTCGCAGATTCCCGGCAGCGCTCGAAGCGGTCCGCTGTCGATGCCGGCCTCACTGGTCGTCGGCCCGCACGAGCGGATCGGCGTGCTCAAGGTGGGCGGCCGGGTGCTGCTGGTGGGCGTGACGGCGCAATCGATCACCCTGCTGACCGAGCTGGAAGCCTCGATCGAACTGCCCGAAAGCCCGCAGGCCAAGGGCTTCGATGAGCTGCTGAAGCGTCTGCAGCACAAACAGAAACAGCGCTGATGAGTACACGCAGCACAAGCATCTCCCGCACCGTCGAAGAATCCGTGATCTGCACCGTGGCGCGTGCGCATCGACCGGCGCGCACGCCGGGATGGCGTGCCCTGCTGCCCGCGCTGTTGCTGGCGCTGCCGACGGCGGGCGCCCTGGTGCTCTCGACGCTGCCGGCCGATGCACTCGCACAGTCGCTGCTGAATCTGGAAAGCAGCACCAAGGACGGCAACACCACCTGGTCGGTGCCGATCCAGACGCTGCTCTTCTTCACGGCGCTGTCCTTCATTCCGGCCGCGGTGCTGCTGATGACCAGTTTCACCCGGATCATCATCGTGCTGTCGCTGCTGCGACAGGCGCTCGGTCTGCAGGCTTCGCCTCCGAATCAGGTGCTGATCGGCATTGCGCTGTTTCTGACGGCCTTCATCATGTCGCCGACCATCGACCGGATCTATGTGGAAGCCTACAAACCCTTCAGCGAGAAGCGGATGGATTTCGAGTCGGCGTTGCAGAAAGGCGCCGAGCCACTGCGCGAGTTCATGCTGAAGCAGACCCGCACCAGCGATCTCGAACTGTTTGCCCGTCTGGCCAAGGTCGAGACCGGCACCGACGGCAAGGCGATCGCTGCCAAGGACATGCCCTTCAAAGCCATCGTACCGGCCTTCGTGATCAGTGAGCTGAAGACGGCTTTCCAGATCGGCTTCATCATCTTCATTCCCTTCATCATGATCGATCTGATCTGCGCCAGCGTGCTGATGTCGCTCGGGATGATGATGGTGTCGCCGGTGCTGGTGGCCCTGCCCTTCAAGCTGGTGCTGTTCGTGCTGGCCGACGGCTGGAACCTGCTGATCGGCTCGCTGGTGGCGAGCTTTGCCTCATGACACCCGAAACCGTACTGACCATCGGCCGACAGGGACTGGAAACCCTGCTGGCGACCGCCATGCCCATCCTGCTGGTGATTCTGGTGGTGGGCCTGGTGATCAGCGTGCTGCAGGCGCTGACGCAGATCAACGAGCAAACACTGTCCTTCGTGCCCAAACTGATTCTGTCGGCGCTGGCGCTGATGCTGGCGGGCCCGTGGATGCTGTCCACCCTGACGGATTTCCTGCAGCGGATGATCCTGTCGATACCGGCCCTGATCAACGGTCAGCCCGGTTTCTGAAGCCCTTCCCGACGGGGTAGCCCACGATGGTGCTGATCGACGAAACCCAGATGCTGTCCTGGCTGTCGGCGCTGCTGATGCCGCTATTCCGCTTGCTGGGCCTGTTCTCGGCGGCGCCCGTGCTGTCCTCGCGTTCCATTCCGATCCGGCTGCGCATCACCCTGGCGCTGGTGCTGGCGCTGCTGGCCGCACCCCTGGCCCGGACCCCTGCCCCTTCCTTCGACGACCCGGACATCTGGGCGCTGCTGGCCAGCGAGGTGATGATCGGCTTGGCGATCGGCCTGGTCTGCCGGATGATGCTGGCGGCCATCGAGATGGCAGGCGAGGTGATCGGCCTGCAGATGGGTCTGTCCTTTGCCGCCTTCTTCGATCACTCGACCGGCAGCAATACCAATGCCATCGGGCGCCTGTTCAATTCGATCTCGCTGGCCGCCTTCGTGACCATCGGCGGCCCCTCGCTGCTGATCGCCGTGGCGATCGGCAGCATCGAGCAGATGCCCGCCGCAGCAGGCAGCAGCCAGTTTCTGGCGCGCGTCGATATCGGTGCCATCGCCACGCACGTCTTCGAGATGGGGCTGTTGCTGGCCCTGCCCTACATGGCGCTGCTGCTGTTCACCAACCTGAGTCTGGGCGTCGTCTCGCGGGTTGCGCCGCAGCTCAACGTGTTCGCCATCGGCTTTCCGATCACGATCAGCACCGGGCTGCTGCTGCTGACGCTGGGAATGCCCCTGATGTGGGGGCCGATCAGCCGGGTGCAGCAGGCGCTGTTCTCGATCGTCGGGTTCTAGGGCATGTTATGAACGTATTCGTCCCCGCGCTGGTCCCACAGGGCGTGCAGAACAAGGCGCCAGCTCCGCTGAATCCTGGATGGATGAATGCCGCACCCCCCTTCTGGAAACCGATGTCCGTGACGGTGCCGCCCCTCCATGCCTGAGGCGCGGGAGAAGCGGGGCACGCGCTTTCAGTCCACCAGCACCGGCTGTTTGCCGTCGAAAGGACAGACGCGGTTGCGGCCCGCCAGCTTGGCTTCGTAGAGCGCATCGTCGGCGCGATGCAGCACCTGCTCCAGCGACATGCCCGGCTCGGCCATTGCAATGCCGGCCGAAAAGCTGAGGTTGATCTCGCCGCTGCCATAGACCAGCGTGCGCTCGACCACCACACGCTGCAGCCGACGCAGAATCTCGACGGCAGTATGCAGCCCGACGTTGGGCAGCAGCAGCACGAATTCATCGCCGCCAAAGCGGCAGCAACGGTCGCTGGGGCGCAACTGACCGCGGATGGCGGCCGCGAAATAGCGCAGCGCATCGTCGCCGGCACGGTGGCCCTGAGCGTCG
>JBHADS010000191.1:0-4630 GCA_041855185.1 Lautropia sp.
CCGCCCGCTTCGGCACCGGGCAGACCCGCATCCAGGTCAGCCAGGATCTGCAGATCATCAGCGGGCTGCCCCCGCTGGTGCGCGCCGGCGACCGTTTCCGGGCGATGCTGACGCTGCGCAACGATACGGCCCGGCCGATGCGCGTGCGGGTTCAGCCCCGCGCCACCCTGCTGACCCTGAAGGAGCAAATGGTCACGCTGCCGCCGAACAGCGCCCAGCCGGTGCATTGGGAGGTGACGGCCCCCGCGCAATTGGCCGAGCTGCGACCCGGCGAGATGCTGTGGGAGATTCAGGCCAACGACATCGACAGTGCCGCCAGCGACCGGATCAAGCTGAGCCAGCGCATCCAGGCCGCCGTGCCGACGCAGGTGCAGCAGGCCAGCCTGCTGCAACTGGACGGCCCGCTCGAACTCGAGCTGAGGCCGCCGGCCGGCGCGCTGCCCGGGCGGGGCGGCCTGAACCTGCGGCTGCAACCGAAGCTGGTCGATGGCCTGCCCGCCGTGCAGGACTGGTTCAGGGACTATCCCCACAGCTGCCTGGAACAGCTCAGCAGCCGGATGCTGGTGCTGGGCGAAGCCGAGCCCTGGCAGACGCTGAAGGCACAGATGCCCGCCTATCTGGATGAGGACGGGCTGGCCGGGTATTTTCCGCCGAGGCCGGGCAGCCCGAAACAGGGCAGCGACGTGCTCTCGGCCTGGCTGCTGAGCGCCACCGACGAAGCCGCCCACCTCGATCCGGCCTGGGCCTTGCCGCCCGAGATCCGCCAGCGCCTGCTGAGCGGGCTGGAGCGTTTCGTCACCGGCAAGCTCGAACCCTGGCACTGGGCGCCCCGGCAGGATCTGAGTGCCCGCAAACTGGCGGCGATCGCCGCCCTGGCCCGCTTCGGCGCGGCACGGCCCGAAATGCTGGCCAGCCTCGACCTGCAACCCGGCCAGATGCCGACCAGCGCCCTGCTCGACTGGATCGACATCCTGCGCCGGCTCAAAGGCATCCCCAACCAGAAGCAACGACTGGAGCAGGCCACGCAGCAGCTGCGCAGCCGCCTGTCCTACCAGGGCAGCCGCATCGTGTTCAACACCGAGGCGAACGACTATTGGTGGTGGCTGATGGTCAACGGTGATGTCAACGCGGCCCGGCTGCTGCTGAGCGCCCTCGACGATCCAGCCTGGCGTGCGGATCTGGGCCGTCTGGCCACCGGACTGATCGCCCGCCAGCAACGCGGCGCCTGGCACACCACCACCGCCAATCTGTGGGGCTGGCTGGCGCTGCAGCGCTTCTCGCGGCAGCAGGAGCGCAGCCCGGTCGCTGGCAGCACCCAGGCCGTCTTGATCAGCGGCACGGTCCGCGAGGAGGCCCATGCCCCCTGGGCGGGTGAGGCTGCGCCGCCGATGCTGCTGCCCTGGCCGAAGAAAGCGACCGACGACATGCGGCTGCAGGTTCGGCATGAAGGCAGCGGCCAGCCCTGGCTGACGCTGCAATCGCTGGCGGCCGTGCCACGACGCGAGCCGGTGTCTGCCGGCTACCGCCTGCGCCGCCGGGTGCAGCCCGTGCTGCAGGCCCAGCCCGATCTGCCGGCCGGCCACTACAGTCGCGGCGATGTGCTGCGGGTCCGGCTGGACATCGAAGCCAGTGCGCCGATGACCTGGGTGGCCATCACCGACCCGATCCCGGCGGGCGCCACCATCCTCGGCAGCGGCCTGGGCCGTGACTCGGCGCTGCTGAGCGAGGCCGGTGCGGACAGCGACGCAGACGGGAGCAGCCCGGCCTCGCTGGCCTTCGAGGAGCGCGGCTTCGACAGTTTCCGCAGCTACCACCGCTATCTGCCCAGCGGCACCAGCACGATCGAATACACCCTTCGGCTGAACAATCCCGGCATCTTCCATCTGCCGGCCAGCCGGGTGGAAGCCCTCTATGCCCCCGAGATGTTCGGAGAAACACCGAACAGCGGCATCACGGTACACGCGGAATGAAGCACACGCTCGCCCTCCCCCGCTCAGCACGCCGCCGACCCTTCGGCCCCGCGGCTGGAGGCGCGCAATCATGAGCCGAGGCCGCCGGCATTCCCGCCGGTATCGGCGCATCCTGGTCGCACTGCTGGTGCTCGTTCTGCCAGCCGGCAGCCTCGCCCCCGACGACCAGGATCTGCCGGGCCCGTCCGCCAGGACAGGCAATCCGCCGCGCTTCGAGACGGTACAGGCCGAAGCCCGCTCCTCGGAAACCGTGCTGCTCGACCGCCGGGGCGAGGCGATCCATAGGCTGCGCACCGACCCACAACGTCGTCTGGGCAGTTGGGTGCCGCTCGACGCCATCTCGGCCGCCCTGCCCGAAGCCCTGCTGCTGTCGGAGGACAGACGCTTCTTCGAGCACAGCGGCGTCGACTGGCAGGCCGTGGCGGCCGCAGCCTGGTCGAACCTGCGCCATGCGCAGGTGCGCGGCGCCTCGACGCTGAGCATGCAATTGGCCAGCCTGCTGGACCCGGCACTGCGCCCGGAGCACGGCGGCTCGCGCAGCCTGCTGCAGAAACTCGCCCAGGCGCAGGCCGCCTGGCGCCTGGAGCGGCACTGGCGCAAGACCCAGATTCTCGAAGCCTATCTGAATCTGGTTCCCTTCCGGGGAGAGCTGGTCGGCGTCGATGCCCTGTCGCGCACGCTGTTCGGCAAGGCGCCCCACGCGCTGACCGCCAGCGAGGCCGCGCTGGCGGCCGCCCTGGTGCGTGCACCGAACGCTGCCCCGGCGCAGGTTGCGCACCGGGCCTGCGCGCTGCTTAAGACGATGCAAGGGCAGGCCGATTGTGCCCAGCTTCGGCTGCAGGCCACACTGAGCCTGCAGCACGCACGGCACTGGCAGCCCAGCGAGGGCAACGCCCCGCATCTGATGCACCTGATGATTCGTCAGCAAATCGCTTCGACGCAGGGCACACCGCTGCAGCAAGCGCCCGTTCTGCACCCCGCGGGATCGGCGGACGCATCCGGCGCCTTGCCGAACCGGCTGCACAGCACCCTGGATGCGCAGGTTCAACGGGCGGCCATCGACGCGCTGATGCGGCAACTGCGCGAACTGCAGGGACGCCGGGTTGCCGACGGCGCCGTCATCGTGCTGGACAACGCCAGTGGCGAGGTGCTGGCCTGGGTCGGCTCCAGCCAGAGTCTGAGTCAGGCTGCCGAGGTGGATGGGGTACTGGCCCAACGCCAGCCCGGCAGCACGCTGAAGCCCTTTCTCTATGGACAGGCAATCGCCGAAAACCGCCTGACCGCCGCCTCGCTGCTGAATGATTCGCCAGCTCATCTGTCCACCACCGATGGGCTTTACATCCCGCGCAACCATGACGGCGATTTCAAGGGCTGGGTGTCGGTCCGCACTGCGCTGGGCGCCTCGCTGAACATCCCGGCGGTGCGTGCGCTGCAGATGCTCTCGCCCGAAGCCTTTCATCGGCAATTGCAGCAGCTCGGTCTGCGCCTGCCCGAAAGCGCTTCGCACTATGGCTACAGCCTGGCGCTGGGCAGTGCCGAAGTCAGCCTGCTGCAGCTGAGCAATGCCTATCGCACGCTCGCCAACGGCGGGCGTCACTGCCCGGTGTACTGGTGGCGCACAGCGCCCGGCGCAAACGGGCACGCCGGCCCCCAACCCCGAACCCCGGATTGCCGACAGGCCATCGACCCCGGCGCGGCCTTCATCGTCGGCAACATGCTGTCCGACCCGCAGGCGCGGCTCCTGAGCTTCGGCACCGACTCGGTGCTCAACACCCGTTTCTGGAGCGCCGTCAAGACCGGCACCAGCAAGGACATGCGCGACAACTGGACGGTCGGCTGGAGCCAGCACTATACGGTCGGCGTCTGGGTGGGCAATGCCAATGGCGAGCCGATGCACGAGATCAGCGGCGCCGGCGGCGCTGCACCGATCTGGGCGGCGATCATGCGGACGCTGCATGCCCATGTGCCCTCTCGGCCACCGCTGCCACCATCGGGGCTGCAGGCGGTGAGCGTGCGGTTCGCGCCGCCGATCGAGCCTGCCCGGCAGGAATGGTTCCTGCCCGGCACCGCGCAGACGCTGTTCGCGCTGCAGAGCCCGCCGGTACGGATCACGACACCCGCGCCGGGCAGCATCGTCGCACTGGACCCCGACATCCCCGCCGGCCACCAGCGCCTGAGCCTGCGCGCCCAGGGAGAACACGCCGACGGGCAGCGACTGCGCTGGCGCATTGGGGAACGCATCGTCGGGCATGGCCCACAGGCCGAATGGCTGCCGCTGCCCGGCCGGCACGAGATCGAGCTGCTGGATGCCGAAGATCAGGCACTGGACCGGGTCCGGATCGAGGTGCGCGGCGCGATGCTGGCCTCCCCGCCGGCAGGCGCCCCGGAAGGCACGAGCGGGCAAACGCCCCAGGAGCAGACGCCCCTGCCCTGATCCAGCCGGGCACTACAGCCAGCGACGCACCATCACGGTGTAGGTGTAGTAGGCGTTGCCGAATTTCTCGTGGAGCACGCGCTCTTCGGCCTGGATCTGAAAGCGGTTCATGTACAGCACGAACACCGGCAGTCCCAGCAGCGCGACGAGATTGGACAGATAGACCGCCCAGCCGACCAGCACGAACAGCAGTCCCAGATACATCGGATTGCGGGTGCGGCGGTAG
>JBHADS010000192.1:0-3158 GCA_041855185.1 Lautropia sp.
GACCGCCGGACAGGCGGATGCCGTTGTCGCCGATGACGGTGTTGATCCCATCGGGCAGACTCGCGACGAAATCGGTCAGGTAGGCCGCATCGAGCGCCGCCCGGATCTCGGCCTCGGTCGCGCCGCGGCGCCCACCATAGGCGACATTGTTGGCGATGGTGTCGTTGAACAGCATCACCTGCTGGCTGACCCAGGCGATCTGGCGGCGCAGGCTTTCCAGTGTCAGCGATTCGATCGGAATGCCATCGATCAGGATACGCCCCTCGGTCACGGGGTAGAAGCGCGGCAACAGATTCGCCAGCGTGGTCTTGCCCCCACCCGAGCCACCGACCAGCGCCACGGTCTCGCCGGGCCGGATGTCGAGGTCGATGTGTCGCAGTGCCGGGGCGGCGCTGCCCTCGTAGGTGAAGCTGACATCCTCGAAGCGCAGAGCCCCGCGCGCCCGGTCGAGCGTCTGCGTCCCCCGGTCGGCCTCGACCGGCTCGTCGATGAAGCGAAAGACGGCATCGGCGGCTGCCAGCGCCCGCTGCAGCTGGCCATTGACATCGGCCAGGTGCTTCAGCGGCGCCAGGATCATCAGCATCGCCGTCAGGAAGGAGACGAATCCCCCCACCGTGGTGCGATCCTGCTGCGATTGATAGAGCGCGATGGCGATCACCAGCGCCACCGCCACCGCTGCCATGATCTGCGTGATCGGCACGATCAGCGAGGAGGCCACCGTCATCCGGCGCGCAAACGCGCGCAACTGGCCGCTGGCCGAGGCGAAACGGCTGCTTTCGTGGGCCTGTCCCTCGTAGACCTTGATGACCGGGTTGCCGTGGATGGCCTCACCGACCACCCCGGTCAGCTCGCCGGTATAGCGGATCTGCTCGCCCGAGAGCCTTCGCATCCGCCGCGAGAAGGAGCCGACGGCCAGTGCCACCATCGGGATCAGCACCAGCGCGATGATGGTGAGCTGCCAGTTCAGGTAGAGCAGCCAGCCCAGCAGGCCGATGATCACCACGGTATCCCGCACCAGAATCACCAGCACGCTCGACAGCGACTGGGTGACGTTCTGTACATCGCTGACCAGCCGGGCGATGACCGTGCCGGAGGCATTGACGGAGAAGAAACGCACCGGCATCTGCACCAGCCGATCGAACATCTGCTGGCGCAGATCATAGAGCACGCGATTGGAGACCTCGCTCATCGCGTAATTCATGGTGAAGGTGAAGACCCCGCGCGCCATGAACAGGCCGATGATCATCAGCGGCGCCATCCACATCAGGTTGGCATCGCCCTGGCCACCGAAACCGTCGTCGAGCAGGATCTGCATGATCGCCGGCAGCGCCGGCTCGGTCAGCGCCGTCAGCACCATGCCGAGCACACCGATGCCGAAGGCCCGCCAGTGCGGGCGCACATAGCGGAACAGCCGCATCATCAGCGCCCGGTCACTGCGTGCCGTGGCGGCCTCCGGCGTCAGCGGGGTGGCGTGCTTTCCCCCCTCGGCGCCCGTGGCGGCCTCCTTCGTGGCGGCCGCATCCGCCGGGGCAGCATCATCCTTCATGGCGCTGGCGTCCTTCTGCCCGTCGGCGTCCAGGGTCTTGCTCTGTTCAGTCAACGCTTCTGTCCTGCTCATCGATAACGCATTTCCACTCGCGCATCCGTCAACCAGTTGCGCAGACCGGCCAACAACGCATCATCGGGCCGCACGGCCCACTCATGCCCCAGGCGCAGTGCCGCCTCGGCCGAGTCACTGTAATAATGAATTTCCACCGGACAGCCCTCGCCCTGACTGCCATCCACCCGGTAGGGCGACAGCAGATCCCGCAGGCGCACGGCGTCGGGCCGGCCCTGGATCGTCAGCTTCAGCGCCCGCGCGTGCTCGGCTCGGGCCGTGCCCAGATCCAGTACCCGCTCGACCGAAAGCCGGTGGCCGCCGCTGTAGTCGTCCTTGGACAGCTTGCCCTGCACGACGATCAGCTGATCCTCCTTCAGCAGATGGCGGAACTGCTCCCAACCTTCGGAGAAGATCGCGATCTCCTCGCTGCCGCTGCCATCGTCGAGCATCACCCGCACCATCTTGCCCCGACGCGTCATCGCCGTGCTCAGCCCGGCCACGATGCCGGCCACCGTGACGGGGATCGCGCCGAACTGCTTGCCGACCATCTTCTCCAGATCGCCGATCCGGGTCTTGACGAAGCGCCGCACCTCGTCGCGGTTCGCATCGAACAGATGGCCGGACAGGAAGTAGCCGAGCGCCGTCTTTTCTTCGAGCAGGCGCTGGCGCTCGTCCCAGCTGTCGGCAGGCAGCCACTCGCGCACCGGCGCGCCGCTGTCCTCCAGAAAATCATCGCCGAACAGCCCCCCCTGCCCGGCCTCCTGCTCGCGGGCGCGCTGCTCGGCCGCCTCCATCGCCTGCGGCACGTTGGCCAGCAGCTTGGCGCGGTCCTTGTCCAGCTTGTCGAAGGCGCCGGCACGCACCAGCGCCTCGATCGAGCGCCGGTTGATCAGCCGCCGGTCGATGCGTTCGCAGAAGTCGAAGAGATCGATGAAGGGACCGCCCTGCTGACGGGCCTCGATGATGTTCTCGATAGCCGACTGACCCAGCCCCTTGATGCCGCCCAGGCCGTAGCGGATGGCCCGCGGCCCCGCCGGCTCGAAGCGATAGGCCGAGTCGTTGATATCCGGCAACTGCACCTCGACCCGATTCTGCTGAGCATCGCGCACGAAGATCTGCACCTTGTCGGTGTCGTCCATGTCCGAGGACAGGGTGGCGGCCATGAACTCGGCCGGATAATGGGCCTTCAGCCAGGCCGTATGGTAGGTGACGACGGCATAGGCGGCCGTGTGCGACTTGTTGAAGCCGTACTCGGCAAACTTCTCCATCAGGTCGAAGAGCTGCGAAGCCAGATTCAGATCCTGCCCGAGCTTCTCGGCGCCTTCCATGAAGATCTGGCGCTGCTTGGCCATCTCCTCGGGCTTCTTCTTGCCCATCGCGCGACGCAGCAGATCCGCTCCGCCCAGCGTGTAGCCGGCGATGATCTGCGAGATCTGCATCACCTGTTCCTGATAGACGATGACGCCGTAGGTCGGCTCCAGGCAGTCCTTCAGGTTCGGATGGAAATAATCGATCTCCTGCTCGCCGCGCTTGCGCAGGATGAAGTCGTCGACCATGC
>JBHADS010000193.1:0-5081 GCA_041855185.1 Lautropia sp.
GCCTCCGAGGCTTATGGAGCAGTGCAGCAAGTTGTTTTGACCAACCCCGAAGCAAGCCCTTATACTCCCTATTGCCTTGATGAATGCAGCGATAACCACCGCAACGCAAGGGTTCCCGGGACACGTGCAGACACGCGCTCCGGAACTCGATGGCTTTACTGTGGGCATTCGACAAAGCCATTGTGAGATGGACAGTTGGCAAGCGCACACTTTCGCCTGCACCTGTCGTCGCCGGGCCGTCATTCCCTCATGCTGAAAGCCGTCGCACTGCAGATTGTTTTGGTCATCGTGGCAGCACTGCTGGGCGCCGTGTTCTGGGGGCTTGCCGGCCTTGTGGACATTCTGCTGGGCGGCGCTGCCTGCATCATCCCGAATGCGTTTTTTGCATGGCGACTCTGGGCAACGAAGGACAAGCCGGCACGCAGTTTCGTGTTCGCCTTCTTCCTCGGGGAAGCCATCAAGGTCGCCTTGACATTGCTCATCCTGATGACTATCGTCAAATGGGCGGCCCCAACACATTGGGAGGCACTGTTGCTGGGCATGGTCGTGGCGCTGCAGGCGCCTTGGCTACTTGCTTTTTTCCAGCGACATCGCTGGTTCAACATGGGCGAGGAGACTGCGAGCCAGGAGCCCCGACCAACTCATAACCAATAACCGTAGTAGCAGACACCAAGATGGCGACAGAAGGCTCTCACGGACCCGCAAACGCGGCCGAATACATCATTCACCACCTCGGTCACGCCAACTCTTCTGGCCACCCCCAGCAGTCCATCGTCGACTTCTCCATCATCAACTACGACACGATCTTCTGGTCGGTGCTGATGGGCGTGCTCGCCTGCGGTCTGATGTGGATGGCAGCCCGCAAAGTCACCTCGGGTGTTCCCGACCGCTTCACCGGTGCGGTTGAATACCTCGTCGAATTCGTCGGCGAACAGGCGCGCACCATCGTTCACGGCGACGTTCGCTACATCGCTCCGCTGGCGCTCACCGCCTTCATCTGGATCGTCTTCATGAACACGCTCGACCTGATCCCGGTCGACCTGTTCCCCGCCCTGATCTCCTACGTCGGCATCTCCGACTATCAGCGCATCCTGCCCACGGCAGACCTCAATGCCACGCTCGCCATGTCGATCGTCGTGCTGCTGGCCTCGCTCTACTACGGCATGAAGCAGAAGAAAGGCGGCTTCTTCCATGAGCTGATCGCCGCGCCCTTCGGCACCGGCAGCAACAAAGGCATCGGCCTGCTGTTCAAGCCGCTGCTCTGGATCGCCAACCTGTTCATGCAGATCGTCGAATACGCCGCCAAGACCGTCTCCCTCGGCATGCGGTTGTTCGGCAACATGTTCGCCGGCGAGATGGTCTTCATGCTGCTGGCACTGCTCGGCGCCACCGCCACCCTCTGGGGCAGCGCACTGCATTTTTCACTCGGTTTGGTTTGGGCCATATTCCACATCCTGATCATCGTGCTTCAGGGCTTCATCTTCATGATGCTGACTCTGATCTACCTCGGTCAGGCGCACGACGCTCACTGAGTGCCCGTGCGGTGTGAATGGCGATGAATCGGAACACACCAAACGCTCGGTTCATCGCTTCCACTCTGCTCATTGCAGGTTCTTTGTTTCTCTCTCAACTTTTCTACTATCTCGACTGAGGAGTCTTTCATGACCAATTCAGCCTACGTCGCAATCGCCTGCGGCATCATCGTTGGCCTGGGCGCTTTGGGCGCTTCGATCGGTATCGCCCTGATGGGTGGCAAGTACCTTGAAGGCTCCGCACGCCAGCCTGAACTGATGGACAAACTGCGTACCGCCATGTTCATTCTGGCCGGCCTGATCGACGCGGCCTTCCTGATCGGCGTCGGTGTCGCCATGATGTTCGCTTTCGCGAACCCATTTGCCTGATCCGTCAGAACGGTAGATAGAGAGAGGCAGACGGTGGTTGCCCTTTGATGTGGCAACCACCGAGCCGCCTCATGTATCAAGTTTGATACGGAGCATGTCGCGTGTACATAAACGCCACGATCATCGTTCAATGCGTCATCTTCGCCGCACTGTGGTGGTTCACCGCCAAGTTCGTGTGGCCGCCGATCACGGCTGCCCTGGATGAACGCAGCAAGAAAATTGCCGCCGGCCTGGCCGCGGCCGACCAAGCAAAAAGTGATCTGCAGGCCGCTGAAAAACGCGTCGAGCAAGAACTGCAACAGGCCCGTGCCAACGCCCTGGAAGTTCGTGCCGGTGCCGACAAGCAGGCAGCCGAGCTGATCGAACAAGCGCGTGCCGAAGCTGCGCGGATCATCAGCGCCGCTCAGAAATCTGCAGCCGAGGAAGCTCAGCTGGCTGCCGAGCGTGCCCGTGACCAACTGCGCGACCAGGTCGCCCAGCTGGCCGTCGCCGGTGCCGAGCGCATCCTCAAACGCGAGATCGACGCCAAACGGCATGCCGATCTGTTGTCCAACCTGAAAAACGAGCTGCGCTAAGCCCAATCAACCATGGCGGAAGCACTGACCATCGCCCGTCCCTATGCAGAGGCGGCATTCAAGCTCGCGGCAGAAACCGCTTCATTGCCCCAATGGTCCGACGCCCTGTCGCGTCTGACCAAGGTGATGCAAGCCGATGCCGCCAAAGATCTTCTGGACAATCCGAATATCGACCACTCCCGTGCTGCCGCCATCGTTTCCGAGGCCGCCGGCCAGCTGGGTCCTCAACAGCGCAACTTCGTCAAGGTGCTGGCAGAAAACGGTCGCCTGGCCATCCTGCCCGATATCAGCGCCCTGTTTGAAGAAAGCCGTAACAAGCACGACGATGTCCTTGAGATCCGCATCGATTCTGCCTTCCCTCTGACCGACAAACAGGTGGCCGAAATCGTCGGCATCCTGAAGTCCCGGTACGGCAAAGATATCAAGGCATCCACCACCGTGAATCCTGAGTTGATCGGTGGCGTCTCGATTCAGATCGGCGACGAGGTCATTGACGCATCCGTGCGTGGCAAGCTCGCAACGCTGGCCACGACCTTGACGAAATAAGGAGTTTTCTTCATGCAGCTCAATCCCGCTGAAATCAGCGAACTGCTCAAAAGCAAGATCCAGAACCTTGAGGTCTCGGCGGACACCCGCAACCAGGGTACTGTCATTTCCGTCACCGACGGTATCTGCCGGATTCACGGTCTGTCGAACGTGATGCAAGGCGAGATGATCGAATTCCCCGGCAACGTGTTCGGCCTGGCGCTCAACCTGGAGCGTGATTCGGTCGGCGCCGTGGTTCTCGGCGAATACGAAGGCATCTCCGAAGGCGACATCGTCAAGACCACTGGCCGCATTCTGGAAGTGCCGGTCGGTCCCGAACTGATCGGCCGCGTCGTCAACGCGCTGGGCCAGCCCATCGATGGCAAGGGTCCGATCAACGCGAAGATGACCGACGTGATCGAGAAAGTCGCCCCTGGCGTCATCGCCCGTCAGTCGGTGTCCCAGCCCGTGCAGACCGGTATCAAATCGATCGACGCGATGGTGCCGATCGGCCGTGGCCAGCGGGAGCTGATCATTGGCGACCGTCAGACCGGCAAGACCGCCGTGGCCGTCGACACGATCATCAACCAGAAGGGCAAGGATCTGATCTGTATCTACGTGGCGATCGGCCAGAAAGCCTCGACCATTGCCAACGTGGTGCGCAAGCTCGAAGAGTTCGGCGCGATGGAGTACACCATCGTCGTGGCCGCCAGCGCTTCGGAATCCGCCGCCATGCAGTACCTGGCTCCCTATGCCGGCTGCACGATGGGCGAGTACTTCCGCGATCGAGGTCAGGATGCCCTGATCATCTATGACGATCTGACCAAACAGGCCTGGGCCTATCGTCAGGTGTCGTTGCTGCTGCGTCGTCCCCCGGGCCGTGAAGCCTATCCGGGCGATGTGTTCTACCTGCACTCCCGTCTGCTGGAACGTGCTGCCCGCGTGAATGCCGAGTACGTCGAAGCCTTCACCAAGGGCGAAGTCAAAGGCAAGACCGGCTCGCTGACCGCGCTGCCGATCATCGAGACCCAGGCCGGCGACGTATCCGCGTTCGTGCCGACCAACGTCATCTCGATTACCGACGGTCAGATCTTCCTGGAAAGCGATCTGTTCAACGCCGGTATCCGTCCTGCCGTGAACCCCGGTATTTCGGTGTCCCGCGTGGGTGGCGCCGCCCAGACCGGTGTGATCAAGAAACTGGCCGGTGGCTCGCGTATCGCGCTGGCCCAGTATCGTGAACTGGCTGCCTTTGCCCAGTTCGCCTCCGACCTGGAAGAAAGCACCCGCAAGCAGCTGGATCATGGCCGCCTCGTCACCGAGCTGATGAAGCAGCCCCAGTACGCACCGCTGCAAGTCTGGGAGCAAGCACTCACGCTGTTTGCTGCGGACAACAAGTACTACGAAGACATTCCGGTCGAGAAGGTGCTGGCTGCGGACCGTTCCATGCACGAATTCGTCAAGACGAAGTACCCGGATTTCGTGGAACAGCTCGAACGCGACAAGGCATACAACAAGGATGTCGAAGCCAAGATGCATGAAGTCCTGAAGGCCTTCAAGCAAACCGGCACATTCTGAGCCTTCGAGTCGCCCTGAAGCCTCTCCGCTGAACTGCGCACCGCGAAAGCGGTGCGCCAACGAGTTTCCCAAATATGGCAAGCAGCAAAGAGATCCGGAACCAGATCAAGAGCGTGAGGAACACGCAAAAGATCACAAAGGCCATGGAAATGGTCTCGGTATCGAAGATGCGCAAGGCACAGGACCGGATGAAGCAAGCCCGGCCCTACGCGGAAAAGATCCGCAACATCACGGCGCACCTGTCGACCGCAAACCCCGAGTATGTGCATCCCGTCATGATGAAGCGGGACGTGGTGAAGAAAGCCGGCATCATCCTGGTCAGCAGTGACAAGGGCTTGTGCGGCGGCCTGAACACCAACGTCTTCCGGGCTGTCACGCAGAAAATGCATGAGCTCGAAGACGCGGGCATCGACTTCTATGCCACGACGATCGGCGCCAAGGGCATGAGTTTCATGTCCCGTCTGGGTGTGCCCATCGTTTCGCATCTGATCCAGCATGGCGACAC
>JBHADS010000194.1:0-6095 GCA_041855185.1 Lautropia sp.
CACCTCAATGGGCAGCGGCCCGTCATCGGTCAGGACCGTCTTGGCACTGTGACCATTGCGGTGATTGGCTTGGCCCTCAGGTTTGGGCTGTCCGGTTTTGTAGCCCAGATGGTGAGATAGCTCGCCTCCCAGCGCCCGCTCAATGAGCGCCTTCTTCAAGGCCATCGATGCTTGCTGAATCGCCTCGGCCGTCATGGGCCCTTGCGCCAGCTGCTCGATCAGCTCCGTCGGAATGGCTGGCAGCTTCGCCGTAAGGGCCTTGGCCGCTTTCGTCGTCTTTCTGATGGGCATACCGTTTCCTCCTCTCTGTCTTCATGGTATGCCTCACACACAAAATTGCTGACACCCTCCCCGGGCGAAGCCCAAGGCAGGGGCCAAGCCAACACCACACGATCATCAGGAAAGCGTTGAGCAACGGCCCAGCAAGCCCCGCAGCAAGCCGCAGACCCCGATGGTTCAGATTCCGCCCGGCACCACCATTTCACCCGCACTGCTCGGCAAAACCCGATCCCGGCGAAACCAGCACGCACGGTAGCCCAGGATAAACACCCCGGAAGGGCTGGCAAGCAACCGCCCATCCGCGTGGCCTACTCACTCATCCTGCCGCCGATGGACGCCATTCCACCCTGCTTCGCATGATGTTGTCATCACGCAACATCTCGTCCTGGTAACGGCTGGCTCAGGCCCCTTCCGCACCTGCAGCAATCGGTCGCGCCCCAGGCACCAACGGAGCGCGTCCCGTGAGCACGATCGTCTCGCCCATCTCGAAGCCTGCGCTGTCCATCACCGTCGGCAACACGACCAACCCCGACAGCGGCAATGCCCAAGGTATGCGTCTCATGCAGGCGCGCGTCTACGAACAGCGCCATGCGCAATACCTGCTGATCAAATCACCACCAGCATCCGGTAAATCTCGCGCCCTGATGTTCGTGGCCCTGGACAAGCTGCATCGGCAAAAACTGAAACAGGTCATCATCGCGGTGCCGGAACGTTCCATCGGCAGCAGCTTT
This sequence comes from Lautropia sp., assembly GCA_041855185.1. Classification (GTDB taxonomy): domain Bacteria; phylum Pseudomonadota; class Gammaproteobacteria; order Burkholderiales; family Burkholderiaceae_E; genus Lautropia. The sequence goes on from JBHADS010000194.1 coordinate 1,011, forward strand.
GCCGATGAACCCCTCTCGCAGTACGGATTCGACTGGGACTGGCGGGTGAATCCCAGATGGAACCTGTGCAACGAGCAAGACGACGGAGATTCGAGCAGTGAGCGCTCCAAGGTCAAGGCAGTCGGCCGGTTTCTGCGCAGCTCCGATCAGGTACTGGTCTGCACCCATGCCACCTTCCGCTTTGCCATCGATGAACTCGGGATCGAAGCCTTCGACGACCGCCTGATCGCCATCGACGAGTTCCATCATGTCTCCTCCGACGTCGACAAAAACCGACTGGGACTCCTGCTGCAACAGCTCATTGCCCGAAGCCGGAGCCATCTGATCGCAATGACCGGTTCGTATTTCCGAGGGGACGGCGACCCGGTACTGTCGGTGCAGGACGAGGCACGATTCACCCATGTCACGTACAGCTATTACGAACAACTGAACGCCTACCGATGGCTCAAATCGCTGGACATCTGCCATGCCTTCTACAACGGCGTGTACCTGGACAGCTTGAAGAACGACGAAAATGACAGCGTTCTGGCCCCCTCCCTGAAGACCATCATCCACATCCCCAGTATCAATGCCCGCGAGAGCACCGGTGACAAGCTCGCCGAACGGAGCCGCATCCTCGACATGCTGGGCACATGGGAGAGCGCCGACCCGAGTACAGGCTTCGAGTTGGTCAGAACCCCGCAAGGCAGGCTGCTGAAAGTGGCTGACCTGGTGGACGACAGCATCCCCGCACGCCGCGCCAAGGTACTGAATGCGCTGAAGGACCCCGCGCACAAGAACGACCGCGATCATGTCGACATCATCATCGCGCTGGGCATGGCCAAGGAAGGCTTCGACTGGATCTGGTGCGAGCACGCGCTGACCATTGGCTATCGTAGCAGTATGACCGAACTGGTGCAGATCATCGGTCGAGCCACACGCGATGCTCCCGGCAAGAAGCGTGCCCGCTTCACCAACCTGCTGGCAGAACCCTCGGCAGACCAGGGCGTCGTTGCCGAAGCCGTCAACGACACGCTGAAGGCGATCTCCCTCTGTCTGCTGATGGAGCAGGTGATGGCGCCGAAATTCTCGTTCACGCCAAAGAACGCCGGTCCGCAGGAAGGTTTTGATTATGGCAAGAATGGCTACCAGCCGGGTCAATGCAACGAGGGCTTCAACAAAGCCACCGGCCAATACCATATCGAAATCAACGGACTGGTTCCCCCCGCCTCCCCCGAGGTGCAACGTATCTGTCGAGAGGATCTGAACGATCTGTATGTTGCCGTGCTGCAGGACAAGGATCTGATGGCGCGCGCCGTGTTCGATCAGGCCAATACGCTACCGCAGGAAACCAATCTGCTGCACATCGGCCGGATCATCCGGGAACGCTACCCCAATCAAACGCCGGAGGAGCACGAAACCATCCGGCAGCACATGCTGGCCAGCTGCTTCTTCTCCCGACAACAGGCGAGCCTGACGCTGACTCACGAGCAGCAGGCGCAGAATGAACTGGCTGCAGACATCAAGACGGACGAACAGCGTCACGCCAACACTGCCTTCGTGGATGGCACACGCCGATTCTTGCGTGTCCAGGATCTGGACATCGACCTGATCGACAGCATCAACCCATTCGACACCGCCTATGCGATTCTGGCGCGCACACTGGATGCCGGCACACTGAACCAGATTCAGGCCAGTGTCGCCACGAAGCGCGCATCCATCCCCGAGGACGAGGCCCGCGAGTTGACCAAGCGTGCCCTGGCATTCAAAACCGACAATGGACGGCCGCCAAGCATCCATTCACCCGATCCCTGGGAACAGCGGATGGCGCAAGGCATGATGGCGCTGGCACGTATTCTCGCCAAGACCAAAGCCGCACGGCAACAGGAGGCTTCGCAACATGGTTGAGCAGATGTGTGATTCGCAGTTGCTGGACGACGAAGCCATGCTGGCCGAGCTGGATGTGGAGGTTCTGCCCGAACGCGCCTCGGATCGCTCGGCACAGCAGGAGCGGCTCATCACCGGCTTTGAGGAGATCCAGACCTTCAGCGCAGCAAATAAACGAATACCCCGTACCGATGTCGGGGTGGATATTTTCGAGCGTCTTTTGGGAATCCGCTTGGAAAGCCTGCGCCACAACGAGTCCGCCCGAGCGTTTCTGCGCGACTATGATGAGGAGGGTCTGCTGGATACAACCCCTCTCCCTCTCGACCATACCCAGGATACGGTCGATGCGGTGGAGGACTCATCCCATGCCGAACAGGCAGCAACCCCTGCTTCACTGAACATCGAGACGCTGGATGACGAAGCCATGCTGGCGCAGCTTGGCATCGATGAAGAAACGCTGGCTGAAAGCCAAGAAATTCACGTGCTGCGTCATGTCCGCTCGGCCGAAGCACGCCGCACTGCAGCGGCAAGGAACAGCCAGGACATCGCGCAGAAACAGATCTGCGAAGATTTCGAGCATTTTCGTGCAGGCTTCGAGCAGGTGACACAGCAGCTACGGCAAGGCATCCGTCAAACCAGCCAGTTTCAATCAAAGAACCTGGACGGAGGTGCCATCATCAAGCAGGGTGAGTACTTCATCCTGGGCGGGCAGCTTCTGTACGTGGCAGAAGTCGGCGAAGAAATGAAAGCGCCTAACGGAGAAAGCGATGCCAAGCTCCGCGTCATCTTCGACAACGGCACCGAAAGCAACCTGCTCAGGCGGTCGCTGCAACGCGCGCTGTACGGTAAGAAGGGAAGAACCCTGTCAAGAAAAGGCCGCCGTGTCGAAAGCCTGAGCGAAGGCCCGCTGTACGACAAGCCTGCTACACCGGAAGCGGAAGTAGCACGGACTTCCGAACTGGTAGAAGCTTCGAGCAACAACCATACACCACACGGGCCAAGCAGGCCCACACATCCCAGCCACCCAACGATCAGTACAAGATCCTTGCGCCTGCCCCCAAACGACGGATTGAGCGGCCAGGAGACTGGAACCATTTACGTGCTGCGTAGCCAGTCCGACCACCCCTACATCGCCGGAAACCGCTCCCTGATTCACAAGATCGGAGTAACGCGTGGCAGTGCAGAAAAACGGGTGGCTCAGGCCGAAGGCGATCCCACCTTCCTGTTTGCCGACGTGGAAATTGTCGCCGTCTATCGCTTGCGCGCCATCAACCGGGTCAAGCTGGAAGCGATGCTCCACCGGGTTTTTTCCAATGCTCAACTGGATATCACCCTGCCGGATCGTTTTGGCAGACTGGTCAAACCACGTGAGTGGTTTCTGGTGCCCCTGTCCGCAATCGATGAGGCGGTTCAACGCATCCAGGACGGAAGCATCACGCAGATGATCTACTGCCCTGAACAGGGACGCCTGCAACGCACTCAGCGCTAAGTACCTGACGGCATGTCCCCCCGGCTCGACGGCAACCTTGATGCCGTCGAGCTGACATCCCCTCACCCCAAGAGCCGCCCGAAGCGGTCGCTGCTGCCAAAGCCCAGGTCGGAGGCTTCGGGCAGCTGCTTGGCGAAGGCGATCACCTTGAACAGCTCGCCCATCTCTGCCTCGGACAGCAGCATCTGCACCGCCTGGGCCTGGGCGAACCAGAAGTTCTCCGGCTCGCGCGGCAGCTCGGCAAGTTCGTCCAGCAGCCCCGCGTTCAGCAGGAAGGCGGCCTGCGACACATAGCCGATCGGCGACAGCCCCAGCGCTTCGGCAGCGCGGGCCAGTGCCGAGTAATCGACATGGGCCGTGATGTCCGACAGGCCCGGCCACAGCAGCGGGTCGGTATGGCTGCGGTGCCGGTAATGGCACATCAGCGTACCCTGTGCACGATGCGCGTGGTAATACTCGCGCGCCGGAAAACCATAGTCCATCAACAGCACCACGCCGCAGCGCAGCGCGTCATGGATGCTGCCCAGCCAGGCCGCCTGCGCCGGGCAGACCTCGGAACGGTAGCCCTCGGGCCAGCCCCAGGCGTCGGGTTGCAGCTTCTGCACGGCCGACAGCAGCCCTTCGTCGGCTGGGCGCCGTGCCCACTCGAAGCCCAGATCACCGAGGCGCACACCCAGCTCCACATATGCACCCCGAATATCATTCGCCAACGAACCATCCTCCCGGCGCTGCCACTCGAAGATGCGCACCGGCATCGCATCGAGCACTTCGTTGCCGATGACCACCCCGCAGAAATCCTCGGGCAATGTCTCGATCCACTCGACCCGATCCAGCAGGCCCGGCGCCCGGCTGAGCAGGGTCTGGCGCTGCTGATGCCGGCGCTCGGCCGACAGCTCCAGAATCCGGTAGCGCAGACCCTGATGCCCGCGCAGATCGAGGGCATTGAGCAACTGGGCAGCCAGCACTCCGCTGCCGGCCCCCACTTCCAGAATGCCGGGGATGACGCGGGAAGACAGATCCCGGCACAGAAGCGCCGCCTGGATCTCCTGCAACCAGCGCGAGACCTGCCGGGCCAGCGTGGCGCCGAACAGCGGCGTCAGCTCGGGAGCTGTCACGAAATCACCGCCTGCGCCAAAGACCCGACCCGGGTTGCTGTAGTAGCCCATGCCCGGCTCGTAGAGCGCCATCTCCATATAGCGCTCGAAGCTGATCCACCCGCCCGCCATCTCGATGGCCGCGCCGATGCGTTCGGCCAGCTGCCGGCTGAGCGCAAGGGCTGCAGCGTCGGGTTCGGGCAACCCGGTCGAGCCCTGCGGAAAGGAAGAAGCAAAGCGGGGGATGTTCATCGTGTTCTCTTCTGAAACGGAGGCGACCGCGCCTGAGCCCCCCCGCGGCCCCTGGGGCACACTGCGGGCCGCCCCGATGGCATTCGCAGGGCGTACCTGTGTCTGCACTACAGGCAAAGCATATCGCCCCTCCGCCTGCGACACCAGCCGACGCCCTGTCTGCCGTCCGGCAGCACCGCGCCGGGAACCGTGCCCGGCGGCGGGGAGCCGTGTGTGGTGTTGGGTGTTTGTTGGGTGCCGCCTTGGATGCGAAGCGGTCACGCACGCGGCACCCGGCCCCCGCGTGCTACAGTGCCGGCAGGACAACCCGTCATCCGCGCCCTGCCATGTCTGTATCCGCCCCCTTCATGCCACGAGGCACCGACGAGCCGCCCTCCCGCGTCG
>JBHADS010000195.1:0-7421 GCA_041855185.1 Lautropia sp.
CGTGATCCCGTCACGCTGCCCAGTGTCACGCTCGTACTGCCGGACCCAGTTGCACAGCGTCTGTGCGCTGCAGCCCATCTTCGGGGCAATCGACTGGATTGCGGCCCATTGGGAATCATGCTCGGCACGCTGCTCGAACACCATGCGCACAGCGCGCTCTCGGATCTCGGGGGGAAACTTCTTTCTCGTCTTCATGGCTCCATCTTCTCAAAAGTTGGAGCCTCCGCGAAACCCGGGGCGGTTCAGATCAAACTGGTGACACTGTTTTTGTGCCTCCACAAACCAACGACGAAATTCGGCGACATATGTCGGCGCTGGAACAGTTCATGAATGCACCGGATGCAGACGAAAACGGCCTGGATGACCTGCTGAAGATGGCGATCATTCACCATCAGTTCGAGAGCATTCATCCCTTCAGCGATGGAAACGGACGGATCGGACGGATTCTGTGCGTGCTGTATTTGGTCAAGTCGGGCTTGCTGGATGCACCGGTGCTCTACCTTTCCCGGTACATCAACCGTCATAAATCAGAATACTACCGCCTTTTGCAGGCTGTACGTGACCAAGGGGATTGGCAGGGCTGGGTGCAATACATGCTGCGTGCGGTGTCAGAAACGGCCCAAAGCACAGTCCTGCTAGTGGATGGTATGCGAGATCTCATGGCTCAGACCAAGAAGCGGATTCGTACCGAGCTGCCCAGGCTGTACTCACAAGACTTGTTGAACAATCTCTTTTTCCATCCTTATACGCGGATCGAATTCGTGCAGCGCGACTTGAGGGTGACGCGACAGACGGCCGCCAAGTATCTGCATCAGCTTGTTGGTGCAGGCATTCTAGGCGAACTTCAACAGGGCAAGAACACTTACTTCATCAACCAGCCGCTGGTAGCGCTCGTATCCAGGGGCGAGTGAACGTGAGTGTGGCACAGCTCAGCCTGGTTCAGGCTGCTCAGAGTCTCCCGAGCCCGCGAGCCCAAGCCTGCCCCTGGTTTGGCCGGCCTGGTTCGCCCTGAAGCAGCCAGTTCCGCTCATGGGGCGGCGCCTGGCTCGGCAGGCCGAGGGAAGGCGCCGCAGGGCGGCTCAGACCGGCTTGGCAACCTCCCATTCCACCCGGGTCACGCAGCGGCGCATGGCGTCGATCAGGCGTGGGTCGTTGGCCAGTTCGGCCCACAGGACGGGGTTGGCGCACAGCGCGACGATGGTGTCGTCGGCGGTGACGATGGCATGACCGACTTCGGCCGACATGATCTGATCCTGATATTCGTAAGGCAGCTGACCATAATGCCAGCGCTTCAGAAAAATCAGGAACAGTGCCGGCAGCATGGTGACGGAATCGATCGATTCGTTGCGTGCCAGCCGGTCGCGGATGGTCGGGACGATGAAGCCCGGAATCTTCGAGAAGGCATCGGAGGCGACCCGCTGGTTGGTGTCGCGGATGGCGACGTTGCCGAAGCGGTCCAGCACCAGATCCCGATAGGCTGCCAGATCCACCGGGTTGTCCGGGCTGGACAGGCAGGGGATCACGTCGTTGGTGGCGTAGTCGTAGGCCACTTGACGCACGATGGCGTCGTGCGTGCCTTCGTGAATATAGGTGTGGCCCCGCAGCGTGCCGGCCCAGGCGATGCAGCTGTGGGTGGCGTTCAGCAGCCGGATCTTGGCTTCTTCATAGGGGTCGACCGAAGCGACCAGTTCGGCACCGACATCTTCCCAGGGCGGACGGCCGGCGATGAAATCGTCTTCGATCACCCACTGGAGGTAGCTTTCGGCCGAGACCGGCACGGCATCGTCCCGATCCGTGGCGATTCGGACGCGCTCGCGCAGCTCCGCCGGTGGGCGGGGGGTGATCCGATCGACCATCGAATTGGGGAAGCTCACATTTCTGTCGATCCAGGCCAGCACCTCGTCGGCACCGCAGCGCCGGGCGAAATCGCGCAGACCTTCGCGGAAGCGGTCGCCGTTGTGACGCAGGTTGTCGCAGCTTTGCAAGGTGATTGGGCCGGCCTTGGCATCGATGCGGGCGCGCAGCATGTTGATCAGGGCGCCGTAGATGGTCTGGCCAGCCCTGCCCTTGCGGACCCGTTCGAGATCGGCTGTCAGCTCCTCGAAGCGGGTGTCCAGCCCGCCTTCGGCCAGCAGGTAGTAGCCGGCCTCGGTGACGGTGAAGGAGATGATGCGGGTGACGGGGTCTGCTGCCAGGGTGGTGACGGTGGCGAGATCGGCCTCCCAGGGGATCACCAGGTCGATGGCGTCGATCCAGTCGTAGCAGATCCTGCCATCGGGGTCGACGGTTTCGAGGGTGTAGCCACCTTGTGCCGTCAGGCTGTCGAGCAGGGCGTTGGCATCGGGACGGATGTTGGTGCCGGCCAGCAGCCACTCCCGCTCGCCCTGCCGCTTGAGGCGCTGCATGTAGACCACCTGATGCGCCCGGTGGAAGGCGCCCAGTCCAAGGTGGATGATTCGGCCAAATGGCACGCTTGGGTCGGCTAGCGGTGTGTTCATGGTGCTTGTCCCTGTTTGCTGCGGCAAAGGCCAAGCGCTGACGCAAGCGATACAGCAGCGGCTGGACCCGGGCGGCGCTGCATGACGTGACCATTGTGGGATGACGCGTTTCAGCGCCGATTCGATCCGTGGAGATCGGATGCGGGAAAGCCGTGGAGGAGGGTCAGGGCTTGGATAAAACTGACAATACCGGAATTTTGTTAAACATCTTTAGTTTAGCGGCAATACTGGAAACGCGCTGGCAATGTCCGAGCGTGGATCGGGGGCCGCTGTCCCGTGAGCTGCTGGCCCGTCCATCACTGTGCTGGCGCTCGGCTGGCTGGCAACGACACCTGCTGCGAGTGGCTCGGCGCAACAACGGGCCGCTCGGGGCAATGCGTGACCCTGTGCATGGACGAGCCGGTGCAAGGTGCGCGCCTCGGAGCTGGGGCAACCGGGCATGTCGCAGACGACGGGGTGCCTTCAGACGGCGTGCGCGCCTCAGAGCAGCCTGTCGAGCGGTTGTGCCAGGTAGTAGCCCAGCAACACGATGACGGCGGTACGACCTGCGGCGTGGCGGAGCAGGGCATCCGTGCCGGCCCGAGCGGCGCCGAAGGCGGCGATGCGGGTGTTCAGACCGAGCGCCAGCAGCCCCAGCGTGAAGAACCAGTCGCGCAACGCGGCCAGGGCCGTTCCGGCATCGGCGCGGTAGAGTGCGCCCTCGGCTGCCGGCAGCAGGGCGACGAGCGGGGTCATCAACCACAGCGCGGCCATCAGCACCAGACCTGTCTTGAGGTAGTAGCCGCTGCGCAAGGCCGTCTGCAGCCAGGCGGGCAGAGGCAGGCTGTTGCCCAGCAGCAGGCCGATGACCAGCGCCAGCAGCGGCGTGTCGAGACGGGCCGCCTGCAGGGCGCTGTGACTGCTCAGCGCGGTGATCGTCACCGCCAGAACGAACAGCGGCAGCAGTCCCTTGCTGAAGTCGCGCAGCGGGATGCCGATCCGGGCCGCGCCGATCGACAGGGGGATCAGCAGCAGGGCGTACAGATAGATCAGTGAGGGCAGTGCCGGGCCCAGGGCCGAGGGCAACTGCGCGAGCGTCTCCCACGGGGCGAAGCGTACCGTGACGGCGTGCAGCACATGGTTGCCATCGATCAGGAAGAGCAGGTTGGCGGCCAGGGCGAGGCCCAGGCCGATGAGGATGGCCCAGGTGTTTTCCTGCCGATGCCAGGGGCGATGGCCCTGCGGGCTGCGCCGGGCACGGTGCGCGGGAACAGGGCGCTTGCCGGTGGCGGGTGCGGTCAGAACCGCATCCAGGGTACTGGCGTGTTGACTCATGGCAGATCGGGCGTTTCGGGCGCTTCGGGCGGTGGGAGGGCGCGTGTGGCGCCATCGTGCAGGGATGGCATTCACCTTAACGAGCTGCGGGAGCGGTATCAATCAACGCTTTTTGCATAAAGCGCTCCGCGCATGTCGATATGCGCGGTTCGGATAAGGCGTGGATCGGGGGCGGATCATGGACGAGACAAGGAACGGCTGAAGCCGGGCCGGGACGGCCGGTGCCGAGGGCCGGGCCGATGTTTGGTGTTCGTCCGGCGCTCTGCTACAGTCGATCGGCTATGCAGACCAGAGAACAGAAGCAGGGCGCCGCACCGGGCGCCGATCGACCGCAGGGGCCGGCCGTCAGGTCGGAGGGGCACGCGCACGCCGGCCACGAGCAGGGCGTGCAGCAGGTGGAGCGCAAGCATGCGGACCCGGGCGCGTCGGTGGAGTCAGAGGCATCCGAGGCATCAGGCGCCGACCGCTGGGAGACGACGCCGCGCATTCCGGGGCTGGGCATCAGCCGGCAGGAGCTGGCGCTGATCCTGGTGACGATGGTCTGGGGCGGCACCTTTCTGGTGGTGTACCTGGCGATGAAGGTCAGCGGCCCCCTGTTCTTCGTGGGGCTGCGCTTCGTGGTGGCGGCGGCGCTCGGTGCGCTGGTGTTCCGGCGCTCGATGCGCGGCTTCAGCGCGCGGGATGTCTATGCCGGCACGATCATCGGTCTGTGCATTCTGGCCGGGTACGGTCTGCAGACCTATGGGCTTCAGACCATCAGCAGCAGCAAGTCGGCCTTCATCACCGCCATGTATGTGCCGCTGGTGCCCTTTCTGCAGTGGATGGTCTTCAAGCGGCCGCCCAGCCTGATGAGCTGGGTGGGCACGGTGCTCGCCTTCGTCGGTCTGTTGCTGCTGGCCGGTCCGGAGGGCGGCAGCATCAGCATGAGCGTGGGCGAGCTGGCGACCCTGGTCGGCGCGCTGGCGATCGCCGCCGAAGTGATCTTCATCGGCTATTTTGCGGGCAAGGTCGATGTGCGGCGGGTGACGATCGTGCAGCTGCTGGTGGCCGGCCTGTGCGCCTGGGCGCTGATGCCGCTGGCAGGTGAGCAGATTCCCGCCTTTTCCTGGGTCTGGCTGCTGGCGGCCGTGGGCATGGCCATCTCCAGCATCGTGATCCAGTTGACGATGAACTGGGCGCAGAAGTCGGTGTCGCCGACGCGGGCCACGGTGATCTACGCCGGTGAACCGGTCTGGGGTGGCGTGGTCGGGCGCATCGCCGGTGATCGCCTGCCCGGGCTGGCGATTCTGGGCGCAGTGCTGATCGTGGTGGGCGTGCTGGTCAGCGAGATGAAATTTGCCCGGCGGCGCACGAAGGGCAAGACCGCCGGTTGAGGCAGGCAAACAGCGGCTTGAGCGGGCAAAGACTGGGGAGCGTTGCTTTCAGGCACGGGACCGGGCGCGCTGAAACCGGGGGCTGAGCAGCGCAGCGCCGGCCTGCCGTGCGCTCAATCCTGATACGAGCGATTGACCCGCTGCTCCAGCCGGGTCTGCAACACCGACAGCACGCTGGCCAGCGCCCAGTACAGCAGCGCGGCGCTCAGGTACATGGCGAAGATCTCGAAGGTGCGGGCGGTGATCAGCTGCGCCTGACGGAACAGTTCCGGCACCTGGATGGTGGCGGCCAGCGAGGTGTCCTTGACGAGCGAGATGAAGCTGTTGCCCAGCGGCGGCAGGGCGGTGCGTGCGGCCTGCGGCACGATGATGCGTTGCAGGGTCTGGCGTCGGCTCATGCCCAGGCTGGCTGCGGCTTCCCATTGCCCGGGGTCGATCGAGGCGATTGCTGAACGCAGAATTTCGGCGGTGTAGGCGGCGGTGTTGAGTGCAAAACCGATCAGTGCGGCCGGCAGGGGCGACAGCTCGAAGCCGAACTGCGGTAATCCATAATAAATGATGAATAATTGCACCAGCAGCGGCGTGCCGCGGAAGAAGGACACGTAGAAACGTGCCAGCCACTGCAGGGGAAGGGGGCCGTAGAGCCGGCTCAGCGCCAGCAGAAAGCCGAGGATCAGCCCGAAGAACATGCCGCCCAGACTCAGGACGATGGTGTAGAGCGCGCCGTCCAGCAACGCAGGCAGGGATTCGGCGATCAGCGGGAGTTGTTCGAGCATGGGCGTACGGATTCAGGGCAAGGGCGCATCGAAGCGGGGACGCATCGAATGCGCCGATGCCATGATCATACGCGAGCCGGTCTCATGCGTGAGCGGGTGGCTCAGTCAACGACCGTGATGTCGGTGCCGAACCATTTGGTCGAGATTGCACCCAGCGTGCCGTCGGCACGCAGCTCGTCCAGCGCCTTGTTGACGGCGGCCAGCAGGGCGGTGTCGCTCTTGCGGGTGGGAATGCCGGAGGTCTGGCGCGAGAAGGCCGGGCCGCCCAGTGCGAAGCGGTTGTTGCCCTGCGCGATCTGATAGAGCGCGGCCAGCCGGTCGACCAGCACCGCATCCAGACGGCCGACGGCCAGATCCTGGTTCTTGGTGGGATCGTCCTCATAGACCCGGACATCGGCCTGCGGCACGTTCTTGCGCAGCCACTCTTCGTAGTTGGTGCCCAGACCCACCCCGACTTTCTTGCCGGCCAGCGATTCTGGCGTGGGGAACTGCTCGGCATTGGCCTTGCGGACCACGGCCTGCATGCCCGAGACGGTGTAGGGCTGGCTGAAGTTGTATTTGGCCTGGCGGGCTTCGGTGATCGTGACCTGGTTGACGATCACGTCGAGGCGGCCGGTTTCGAGTGCAGCCAGCAGCCCATCCCATTTGGTCGGCTGGAACTCGGCTTTCACGCCGAGCTTCTTGGCCAGTGCTTCGCCCAGATCGATCTCGAAGCCGACCAGTTGGCCGTTCTTGTCCTGGAAGTTGAAGGGGGGATAGGTGCCTTCGACGCCGATGCGCAGGCTGCCGCGCGCCTTGATCTGTTGCAGGGTGTCGTCGGCCGCCTGTGCCGGGGAGGAAAGTGCCAGTGGCACGGCGGCCGCCAGGGCCAGGCAGGCCGTCAGCAGCTGGCGGCGCAAGGGGTGCAGTTTCATGATGTGAACCTCGATAGATTCGGAAAATTGCGGAGACATCCTTATTTGACTACAAAAAGCGTCGTATTCGAGCGTTGTCGTTGTTCGCCATGTGGAAACTCCGCAGGAATGAGGCTGAAACTCAACGGACTGTGACGCCCGGAGTTCCATTTTCCAGGTGGCCGATGACGGCTGCGTCCGCAAACCCGTGGGCCGCAAAGCAGGCCAGCACCTCGTCCTTGGCCTCGGGCGCGCAGGCCGTCAGCAGTCCGCCCGCGGTCTGCGGGTCGGTCAGCAGTGCCTGCAGGACCGGATCGACATCGGCGGGCAGATCGATGTGGGCACCATAGGAGGCCCAGTTGCGCTTGGAGGCGCCCGTGATGTTGCCCTGGGCCGCCAAGTCGCGCACGCCCGGCAGGAAGGGAACGGCCTGGGCATCGATCAGGGCGCGCAGCCCGGCGCCACGAGCCACTTCGAGGCTGTGGCCGAGCAGACCGAAACCGGTCACGTCGGTCAGCGCATGCACCGCCGGCATCTTCGCCAGCTCGATGCCGGGGCGGTTCAGCC
>JBHADS010000196.1:0-3035 GCA_041855185.1 Lautropia sp.
GGGCGCAGTTGCTGGATGCCCCGACCACGGCCGCGATGCTGCCGCTCATCCGCGTGGACAGCCACAAAGGCGAAGCTGGCGATGTGCTGGTGGTCGGCGGACGGCTGGGGATGGCCGGTGCGGCGCGCCTGGCGGCAAGAGGCGCCCTGGGTGTCGGCGCCGGCCGGGTCTGGATCGGGCTCGATGCCGAAGAAGCGCTCGATCGGGACAGCAGCACCCCGGCCGACCCGGGCCGCCCCGAGATCATGCAGACCTTCTGGCCGCGGCCGACCGCGGCCGCTGACGGTGGGGCCGCACAGGCACTGCCCGGCCAGCAGCCCGTCCTGGTGGTGGGCTGCGGGATGGGACAGGATGTGCAGGCTTGCAATTGGCTGGAGCACGCACTCGCCACCGGGGCGCCGCTGGTGCTCGATGCCGATGCGCTGTCGCTGATCGCGGCGCACCCTGCCCTGCTGGGCGCAGCGGTAGATGACAGCACGGACGAAGAAGCTGTCGCCCCGCGGGCTCTGGCCGCCACCATCGAGCCCGCCGACGCGCGGCAGATCGAGCTGCCGATGCACGCAGCGGGCGCAGAACAGGCGCCGGGCGAGGGAGCGCCTGAAGGCACCGAAAACGAAGCAATCCACCGCGAGGCACCCGCAGCGAAGGCAGCGCCCACGTTCCAGGCGGACGCCGCTGCGCCGCCCCTCTCCTCGGAAGCCTCCGTCGAAGCGCCTGCCGAAGCCCCCGAGGTCGAAGCGCAAACCGAGGTGCAGGCCGAGACACAAGCCGCGACTCAAACGACCTCTGTTCCCGGCACTTCAGCCCGGCTTGCCGAAACAGCGGACACAGCCCCCGTCCCCGCGCCCAAGATAGTTGCCCAGGCTACCACCCGATCTTCTGACACATTCGCTCAGGCTGCGGACCCAGGCCCAGCTCCCGACACCTCGGCCCAGGCCGAGGGCTCGGTCGCAGACGCAGACCCGGCCGGCGACCAAGCCGCCAACGACCGCCTGCTGCACGCCGCCGATGCAGCGGCTTCGGCACCCAAGCCCGAACGCAGCGTGCAACCGGCGTCCCGCCGCCCGGCGCGCGCCCGCAACGACGATGGACGAGGCACACCGCCGGCCGTCGAGGCCCGTGGCAAGCGCAGCATCCGGATTCTGACCCCACATCCGTTGGAAGCGGCGCGCCTGCTGAACGACAGCGTGGCCCGAGTGCAGGCGGACCGCATCAAGGCCGCCCGTGCCCTGGCCCGCCGCTTCGATGCCGTGGTGGTGCTCAAGGGCGCGGGCACCGTGGTGGCCCAGCCCTCGGGGCAGTATGCGATCAACGGCAGCGGTCATCCGGTGCTGGGCACGGCTGGCTCAGGTGATGTGCTGGCCGGCACCATAGGTGCGCTGCTGGCCCGCCTGCTGCGTGCCGGTGTACCGGCAGCCGAGGCCAGCTGGCGCGCCAGTTGCATCGGCGTCTGGCTGCATGGCCGCGCCGGTGAGCTGCTGGCCGGGCAGCGCGGCCCGAGCGGCGTGCCGGCGGCTGCCTTGGCCGATGCCTACCCGGCGGTCTGGGCCGAGCTGCGGCACTGGGACGCCTGATCGACGGCAGGGCCACGGTCAACCCAACTCACCGAAGCGGCCCACACGGCTGAACTTGTCGGGACGCTCAGCCACCGCATCGTGCGTGGGTGCACGGGCAGACCTGACGGGCAGGCATCTTCCTGTCCACTGTGCCTGCCTGTATATGGACAAAGGCGCACGGTGGGTTCTTCAGCGTGGCTTATTCAGCGTGCTTCCTTCAGCCGGCCACGTTCGATCTCCAGCCGGCGGCCGCAGCGCGCCGCCAGCCGGGGATCGTGCGTCACCAGCAGCAGCGTCGAGCCCAGATCGCGGTTCATCTCGAACAGCAGGTCGATGACCCGCTCGCCGGTGGCGTGATCGAGGCTGCCAGTCGGCTCATCGGCAAACAGCAGCTTGGGCGACGGCGCAAAGGCCCGCGCCAGCGCCACCCGCTGCTGCTCCCCCCCGGAGAGCGTGCGCGGGTAGTGGCCGGCCCGTTCGCTCAGCCCGACCCGGGCCAGCAGTCGGGAGGCGATCTCGCGTGCCTCGGGGTTGGCCGCCAGCTCCAGCGGCAGCATCACGTTTTCCAACGCCGTCATCGAGGGCAGCAGCTGGAAGGACTGAAAGACGAAACCGACATTCTGGGCCCGCCAGCGGGCGCGCTGTTCCTCGTCCCAACCAAAGAGCGACTGCCCGGCAACCTGCACATCGCCGCCGCTGGGCAGATCCAGCCCCGCCAACAGCCCCAGCAGCGTCGATTTGCCCGAGCCCGAGGCGCCGACGATGGCGACCGTCTCACCGGCCTCCACCTCGAAGCTGATCCGGTCGAGGATCGTCAGCGTGCGGCCGCTATCTGGTACGCTCTTGTGCAACTGATGGACTTGGATCAAAGGCATGCAGACCTCTTGGCAACAGAAAAACCCGCTTTCGGAAACGACGATGGTACTGCCACCGCGTCGCAGCCTGCTTGTCCGGCTGGGCTGGACGGCAGCCGGCGTGATGCTCGGCCCCCTGAGCGGCGGGTTTTCCGTCGCACGCGCCCAGTCCCGTGACGACGCATCGGCCCCGAGCGGCTCGACCGCTTCCGCCTCCCGTACCCCCACCCCTGCGCCAGCCTCGGAGAACCAAGCCCCCTCCTCCACACCGTCAGAGACGACCGGCACGGCAACCGCGGGCCAGGCCACGTCCACGGCTGCCCCGGTACTGCTCGTGCTGGGCGACAGCCTGTCGGCCGAATATGGGCTGCAGCGCGGCCAGGGCTGGGTGGCACTGCTGGAGGCGCGCATCCGGCAGCAGGCCGATAGCCTGAAGCGCAAGCACTGGCAGATCGTCAACGCCAGCATCAGCGGCGAAACCACCGTCGGCGGTCGCAACCGCCTGCCCGGGCTGCTGCGGCAACACCGACCTGCCCTGGTGCTGATCGAGCTGGGCGGCAACGACGGGCTGCGCGGCCTGCCGCTGCAGACCGTGCGCGCCAACCTCCGCCAGATGATCGGCGAA
>JBHADS010000197.1:0-7806 GCA_041855185.1 Lautropia sp.
GCAGCAGGGCTCGACATGAGGCCCGTTCGGCTGCGATAGTTCCAGCCAGCAGCATCGAGAAGCGCCCATGCAGAACCAAGACCTCACCCCCCTGCCCCGTCGCTGGCACCTGGTCTGTCAGGTGATCGACAACTTTGGCGACGCTGGCGTGATGTGGCGGCTCGCCCGGCAACTGGCCGACGAGTACGGCTGCCGGATCGATTTCTTCATCGACGACCTCGAAGTGCTGCAGCATCTGCACCCCGCGGCCCGATGGCATCCCGCTGACGGCACCCGCATACCGGCCCTGCCGGGTCAGGACGCGGTCCGTATCCACCGGCTCGACGATACGGCCGCCGTGGGCGAGGGAGCGGAAGTGGTGGTGCTGGGTTTTCAGGTGCGGCTGCCGATGGCCGCCCGGCAACGGCTGCTGATGCCACCCGATGCCGCAGCGCCCGCGCCGCTGCTGATCCAGCTCGAATACCTGAGCGCCGAGGACTGGGTGCAGAGCTGCCACGGCCTGCCCTGCCTGCACCCGGACGGGCTGCGCGAGTTCTTCTTCCATCCCGGCTTTGGCACGGCCACCGGCGGGCTGCTGCAGGAGCGCGGGCTGCTGGCCCGCCGGGACGCCTTTCTGGCCGACCCGGATGCGCGGCTGCGCTGGCTGGCCGCGCAGGGGGTGGAGGCTCATCCCGATGAATGGCGGGTCAGCCTGCTCTGCTATCGGCAGGCGCCGCTCGCGGCACTGATCGGGCAGTGGCTGTCGCATCCGGAGCGGATCGGCAGCCAGCGCCTGCATCTGCTGGCGCCCGGTGCCGACACCCAGCCGCATCTGCCAGCCAAGGGGGTGCTCGAAGCGGCCAGCGGCGGCCGGGTGCGGCTGACGCGCCTGCCCTTTCTGCCGCAGTCCGAGTTCGATCGGCTGCTGTGGAGCTGCGATCTGAACCTGGTGCGCGGCGAGGACTCGTGGATTCGCGCGCTGTGGGCCGGCCGGCCCTGGCTGTGGCAAGCCTATCCGCAGGACGAGGATGCCCATCTGGAGAAGCTGGAGGCTTTCCTCCGGACGGCGGCCGGGCACCTCGAAGACGCGCCCGGCGCGGTCGGCAGGACGCTCGGCGCCTGGCAGCGGGCGATGCGGGCCTGGAATCAGGCGCCCGGACATTCGGCCGATGACATCCTGCACTGGCTGGCCGATCCGCCGCAGGCAACCGACACCTGCCACCGGCTCGCCACCGCCATCTCGTCCAGCAGCGCCGATCTGGCGAGCCGATTGGCCGGTTTCGTCCGGCAGGCGCGCTGAATACCGCCCGCGCCAGCCCGTCGCGCAGGCCGCTGCCCCGATGCGTGCCCGCAGGCAGGACACCCCAGGCCCGGCAGGCAACTGCGTGAATCGTATGCAAACACCGGGGCGAGCGGCTACAATCGGGGGTTTTCAGTAGCAACCCGGATAAACCCCCACAATGAAGACTGCTCAGGAACTGCGCGTTGGCAACGTGATCATGATCGGCAACGATCCGATGGTCGTGATCAAGGCCGAATACAACAAATCCGGCCGCAACGCTGCCGTCGTCAAACTGAAGATGAAGAACCTGCTGACGGGTTCCGGCAGCGAAAGCGTCTATCGCGCCGACGAGAAATTCGAGGTGCAGGTGCTGGAGCGCACCGAAGTCACCTACTCGTACTTTGCCGAGCCGGCCTATGTGTTCATGGACGCCGAGTACAACCAGTACGAAGTCGATGGCGAGAACATGGGCGATGCGCTGAACTACCTGGAAGAAGGCATGCCCTGCGAGGTGGTGATGTACAACGGCCGTGCCATCTCGGTCGAACTGCCGACCTCGCTGGTGCGTGAGGTCGAGTACACCGAACCGGCCGTGCGTGGCGACACCTCGGGCAAGGTGCTGAAACCGGCCCGTATCAAGCCCACCGGCTTCGAGGTCCAGGTGCCGGCTTTCGTCGACACCGGCGACAAGATCGAGATCGATACCCGCACTGGCGAGTACCGCAGCCGCGTCAAGGGCTGATCGGCAGCAAGCGCTCAAAGCAGCAACGGCAGCGCGTCTTGCGACGGGCTGCCGTTTTTCTTTGCACTTCTGTCGCAGCATGGGCCGCAGCGCTGGGCGGCCACAGCATCGAGCCGCAGCGACAGCCCCAGGAAGAACTATTCCGTCAGGGCCAACGCCTTCGCCGGGCCCGGCTCGCGATGCATGACGGGCGCGGCCAGCGTGCGTGGCAGCTCGGCCACCACGGCATGCTGCCCACAGGGCGCAGCCGCCAGATCGAGCACCGCATGGGCGCCACCCGGCCGCCAGACCGGAACCGCGCCAGGGCTCAGCAGCAGGGAATCCACCTCGCAGCCCTCGCCACGCGGGCTGGCCGGCACCTCCAGCGCACCGCGCACCAGCCCCTCCATCCGGGGCAGGCTGCTGTCGGGACGGCCGAGACACAGACACTTGTCATAGACGGCGGCCAGACCCGCGACACAGCGTGCCCGCATCGATTCGGCGACGATCCGCCAGGACAGGCGCGGCATCGCCGCCTTCCCCGCCTCGTTGCTGGCCATCGACAGCGCACCGATGGCTGCACGCTGGCGGCGATAGAGATGGCGCATCAGAATCCGCCGCGCCGTGGCATGCAGGGCCGGCAGCGACAGCGGCTTGACCAGATAGCCGCTGCAACCGGCCAGCGCCGAGCGGAACAGATCGGGCAAGGCTGAGCGGTCGCTGAGCACGACGATGGGCACCGACGAGCCGGTAGCCCGCTTGAAGCGGCGCAGCATCTCCAGCCCATCGCCATCGGGCTGCCTGGGATCGACGATGATCAGATCGTAGCTGCGCATCGACAGCACATCGCTGGCCTGCACCAGACTGCTCGCCCCGTCGGCATCGATACCGAGCTGCCGCAGACCCACCGCCACATGACTGCGGCTGGAGGGGCTGGGGTCGATGACCAGCACCCGCAACTGGTAGCGGCTGATCATCTCGGCCCATTCGGGCGCCTGCTGCTGCATCGCCAGTGGCGACAGGGTGCGGCGCGACAGCGCCTGCTGCTGGGCCCGCACCGTCAGCGTGTCCGCCGCACGGTTCAGCACGTTGAGGATGTCCCGGCCGAAGCTGGAGAACAGCAGATCGTCGGCACCGCGCAGGCGGTTGGCACGCCGGCCGACGCCGATCACCGGCAGCGCGCGCGGCAGGCTGCGCAGACGACGCGCCAGATCGACGCCCCCCGGCACGGTCAGATTGACCAGTGCGATGTCGAAATCACCCGGCGTCCGCGTGTCGGCCAGCCGGTACTGGTGGCCGCCGCGCTGTGCCAGATCATGATCGAGGATCATGTCCAGCATCCGCAGGAAACGCTGGCTGAGACCGAACGCCGCTACGCGAAAAACCCGCCGCGAAGTCTCGGGCGGGGTCATCGGCGTAGGCATCGGATCGACGGATCCGATGGGGTTGAATTGCGTCGTCCACATACGACGCTATCTAATCAGAAAACTGCCTCCGGGCCTAGCGCGAATTTGCAAAACATTCATATATTCATGTAGTTAGCAGTGGTATTCGCGACAAAACTGTAGCTTTTGAACCACCTGAAAGATTCTGCTACCGCCCCCTGCGCGGGCCTGACCATCCCTTTCGCAGGTAGACGCTTCATCGTCCCTGCGCCGACCGGAGAAGCGCATGCACGCAAGGCACCACGCGCGGTGACGGCTGGCTGTCAGTCCAGCACGGCAACGCTGTCAGCACACGCCGCCAGGGCCAAACTGCGCACCGTCATGCCGCTCACTCCAGCACGGCGGTCTTCAATCCGTTGTCGAGCGCAAAATTCAACACAAAGTGATGCGCCAGCGGCTCTATATCGTGCAGCCGTGCATCCACGATCACGCACTTGAAGCCCTCGTGATTCGAGGGCAGCACATAGGGCGAGTAGCTCAGATGCGACTGCCCCCCCGCACGCTGCGAGCCGCGCCGCCCGGGCCGATAGCCCGACATCACCCCCGCCAACCGCTCCGCCCAGTCGCTGGGCCTGAATCGCCGGCCATCGAGGGTCTGACCGATGATGACGAATCGACGGGCATGACGCAGATGTGCCAGCGGATCGGGTTCGGTCGCCTTGACCAGTCCCGGAGGCTCCAGCGCCGTCGCCTGAGCGGCCCCGACGCCTGCATCAGCCCTGTCTCCCACCCCACCGGCTCCAGCCGGCTGATCGCCGCTCAATGAGGGCGACAAGTTCGATTGATCCTGCCACATGGAATAATGATCGTGATCCCCTACAATGGCCCGGTCATACTCACTGTGATACACGCCATGACCAAGCCAGCTCCTTTGATGTCGACCTATCTCAGACAACCCGTCGCCTTCGAACGGGGAGAAGGTTCCATTCTGATCGATAGCAACGGGCGACGATACCTGGACTGTCTGAGCGGTATAGCCGTCAATACACTCGGTCATGCACACCCGGTGCTGGTCGCTGCGCTCACCGACCAGATCGGCAAAATCATCCACTGCTCCAACCTGTTCGAAGTCCCGCTGCAGGAGGAAGTGGCCCGGCGGCTGATCCGCCTGTCGGGCATGAGCAATGTGTTCTTCTGCAATTCCGGTCTGGAAGCCAATGAAGCGGCCCTGAAACTGGCCCGCCTGCACGGCCACGCCAAGGGCATCGCCGAGCCGCAGGTCGTCGTCTTCGACAAAGCCTTCCACGGTCGCTCCATTGCCACATTATCGGCCACTGGCAATGCCAAAGTGCAAAAAGGTTTTGAACCGCTGGTTCCGGGCTTTCCGCGCCTGCCGCTGAATGATCTGCCGGCGCTCGAAGCACTGGCGGCCGGCAACCCGAACATCAGCGCCGTGTTCCTGGAGGCCATCCAGGGCGAAGGCGGCATCACCGCCGCCAGCATCGAGTTTCTGCAGGGGCTGCGCCGGCTCTGCGACGAACGCGGCTGGCTGCTGATGATCGACGAGGTGCAATGCGGTATGGGCCGGACCGGCAAGTGGTTCGCCCATCAGTGGGCCGGCATCGTGCCGGATGTGATGCCGCTGGCCAAGGGTCTGGGCTCCGGCGTGCCGGTGGGCGCGGTGGTGGCCCACGGTGCCGCCGCCGAGCTGTTCAAGCCCGGTAATCACGGCACCACCTTCGGCGGCAATCCGCTGGCGATGCGGGCCGCGCAGACCACCATCGATGTGATGGAGGCCGACGATCTGGTCGCCCATGCCGGCCGCCTCGGTCAACGGCTGCGCGAGACCTTCGAGCGCGAGCTGGGCGATACGGCCGGCTTCGTCGAGGTACGCGGCAAGGGGCTGATGATGGGCATCAAGCTCGACCGCCCCTGCGGTGAACTGGTCGCTCAGGCGCTGGAGGCCGGGCTGGTGCTGAACGTGACGGCCGACAGCGTGATCCGGCTGTTGCCGCCGCTGATCTTCACCGAGGCCGATGCCGCCGAGCTGTGCGACCGGCTGCTGCCGCTGATCAAGGGCTTCCTGGGCCGGCCGCAGGGCTGAGACACGCCCGCCGCCGCCTCCGGTCTCCGTCTTTTCCACTGAACCCCCATGAGCACGACGATCAAGCACTTCCTGAAATTCGACGATTTCTCCCGCGACGAAATCCGCTATCTGCTCAAGCGCGCCCGCGACATCAAGCGCCGCTTCAAGACCTATCAGACCTATCACCCGCTGCAGGACCGCACGCTGGTGATGATCTTCGAGAAAGCCTCGACCCGTACCCGTCTGTCCTTCGAGGCCGGCATGCATCAGCTCGGTGGCGCCGCCATCTATCTGAACACCCGCGATTCGCAGCTGGGGCGCGGCGAGCCAGTTGATGATGCCGCCAAGGTGATCTCGCGGATGTGCGACATCATCATGATGCGCACCTATGAGCAGGACATCGTCGAGCGTTTCGCCGCCGCCTCGCGAGTGCCGGTCATCAACGGGCTGACCAACGAGTTTCACCCCTGTCAGGTGCTGGCCGACATCTTCACCTACAACGAGCACCGCGGCCCACTGCAGGGCAAGACGGTGGCCTGGGTCGGCGATGCCAACAACATGAGCTACACTTGGATTCAAGCGGCCCGCCTGCTCGATTTCCAGGTGCACGTCTCGACCCCGGCCGGCTATGCCCTCGATTTCAGCAGAATCTCGGAGACCGAGCGTGCCCATCTGCGCTGTTTCGAGGATCCGAACGAAGCCTGCCGCAACGCCGATCTGGTCACGACCGATGTCTGGACCAGCATGGGCTACGAAGCCGAGAACGAGGCCCGGATGAAAGCCTTCGCCGACTTCTGCGTCGATGCGCAGATGATGGCTGGCGCCCACCCCGATGCGCTGTTCATGCACTGCCTGCCGGCACACCGCGGCGAGGAAGTCACGGCCGAAGTCATCGACGGACCGCAGTCGGTGGTCTGGGACGAGGCCGAGAACCGGCTGCACGTGCAGAAGGCGCTGCTCGAATATCTGGTGATCGGTGAGCTGCCGACCTAAGGGGCGCCACACACGCAGGTCGCGCACGGCGCAGCCGCAGGACGCTCCCTCACAACAACAAGATGGAGGAGCGCCCATGTCCACCCCGGAACCCAGGCGGAAACGTCCTGCCTATTTTCTCTGGACCGCGCTGCTGGTGGGCGTGATGTCCACGGTGGCCGTGGTGCAGCCGACGCTGCTGACCGGCGCCATCACCGATGCCAGCGTCTTCTTCTACCTGAAGTTCGACTGGCTGGTGATGTGGCTGCCCCTGCTCGCTTTCGGCGTGGGTCTGGGGGTGGCGATCTCGCCCCGCTTCGGCCGCATCCGGCTGGGCGGCCCCGACGCGCGCCCGGATTACAGTTTTGCCTCGTGGATGAACATGCTGTTCACCTCGGGCATCGGCGTCGGCGTGATCTTCTTCGGTCCGATCGAAGCGATCTGGGCCTATTTCCAGTCGCCGCTGGGCAAGCAGGCCACCCAGTTGCCGGTGCACGAACAGGTGGGCAACGCCATGAGCCTCGCCCTGCATATGTGGGGCGTGCCGGCCTGGTCGCTGTACATGATCGTCGGTCTGGTGATGGCCTA
This sequence comes from Lautropia sp., assembly GCA_041855185.1. Taxonomy (GTDB): domain Bacteria; phylum Pseudomonadota; class Gammaproteobacteria; order Burkholderiales; family Burkholderiaceae_E; genus Lautropia. The sequence continues at coordinate 7,014 of JBHADS010000197.1, forward strand.
CTTCAGCTATCAGCACCGTACCGAATGCACGCCGGCCGCGCCGCTGGAATACGCCTTCGGCCACAAGCGCTGGGCCCGACCGCTCGGCGTCTTCGTCACCGGCGTCGCCATCCTGTCGATCGCCGTCTCGGTGTCGGCCTCGATCGCCATCGCCTCCGAGCAGATTTCCTCGGGCCTGAAAATCATCAGCGGTCTGGCCAGCTTCGACAGCCTGGGCTGGAAGACTGTGGTGCTGGCGGTGCTGGCCACCGGCTATACGCTGGGCGCGGTCCTGCCGGTGCAGCGCGGCATGAAGATCATGGGCGACTGGACGATCTGGATGGCGCTGGCACTGATGCTGTTCGTGCTGCTGGTCGGCCCCACCCACTACTTCCTCAGCACCATCGTCGTCGGCATCGGCAACATCCTCACCAAGACCCTGCACCATTCCTTCGAGCTGTACCTGTTCCGTGACCGCGACTGGGTGATCTGGTTCCCGATGGCCTACTGGGTCTGGTGGATCACCTGGGCGCCCTTCGTCGGGGTGTTCCTCGCCAAGATCTCGCGGGGGCGCACCCTGCGGGAGTTCGTGCTGGCCTCGGTGCTGGTGCCCAGCGGCTTCATCGTCGTCTGGTTCTCGCTGTTCTCGGGCTTCGCCCTGCTCGACACGCTGGAAGACAGCGGCCGGCTGGCCGAGATCGCCAACAGCGACGAGTACGAAGGCGCCTTCTACCATGTGCTGAACATGCTGCCGCTGTCCGGACTGACCAAACCGCTCACCATCGTCCTGTTCCTCGGCTTCGTCATCACCACC